>NZ_JBRREA010000094.1:0-10874 GCF_056759975.1 Stenotrophomonas sp. STEN031 | reverse complement strand
AGTGCAAAGCAGTGCAAAGCAGTGCAAAGCAGTGCAAAGCAGTGCAAAGCAGTGCAAAGCAGTGCAAAGCAGTGCAAAGCAGTGCAAAGCAGTGCAAAGCAGTGCAAAGCAGTGCAAAGCAATGCAAAGCAATGCAAAGCAATGCAAAGCAATGCAAAGCAATGCAAAGCAAAGCAAAGCAAAGCAATGCACTCAACTCCCTGGGCAGCAGATCTACCAGCGGATGCCACGGAAATCTACGGCATCGCATGACACCGGAAACTCAATGATCAGATCGTCAATCCAGCGCTGCTGCCTTGATCGCGCTTCGGCGATTCACGTCGCGCCGAGTGTGCCGCGTCTATCCGCGGCGCGGGATCACGGTGTTGGAATGGTCGGCGTATCTTTTACCCAGGCATCAATCTCGCCCGCCTTGAACGGGCCAAGCTTCTGCTTGAGGACGCGCCCTTGCGCGTCGATCAATACGCTGTACGGCAACAGGCCCTGCGAGTTGCCCAGCTTGACGCTGGCGTCGTTCGGCCCCGGTGTCTCGATGACGATGGGGTAGTACACCGGCACATTGCCAAGAAAATCCAACACCGCATCGGGTGTATCCAACGCCAGCCCCACAACCTGCGGACCGCTATCAGCGTGACGCGCGGCAAAGCGCGCCAGTTCAGGCATCTCTTCGATGCAGGGCGCGCACCAGCTTGCCCATACATTGATCAGCAACGGCTTGCCCTTGAAGCGCTCCGGGAACTGCACCGGCATGCCATCCAGGTCGGGCAGGGCGAACGAGGGCATCAGTTCGCCGACGCGTACACCCTGCACCGGCGTGGCCGAACGCGGCGCCGTGGCAGGTTCGCTCATCGATGGCCGCGCCGGCGTTGCTGGGCGGCTCAGCCATGCGCCGGCGGACAGCCCGGCCGCTGCGGCAATACCTGCCACCCACCATACGGCGCGGCGCATCAGCGTGCCGCGCGCAGCAGCGCTTCTTCGGCGACGGACTGGGTCAGCACGGTCGGCAGCACGCGCGGCGGTGCGCCCGGGCCGTAGACCACGTACAGCGGTACGCCGACGGCCTTGTGCTGGTCGAGGAAGGCGCTGATCTGCGGATCCACATTGGTCCAGTCTCCGCGCATGTACACCGCGTTGACCCGCTTCAGCGTGTCGCGGAACTTGTCACGGTCCAGCACGTTGCGTTCGTTGGCCTTGCAGGTGACGCACCAGTCGGCAGTCATGTTCACGAACACCACGCGGTTGTCCGCGCGCAGGCGGTCAAGCATCTGCGGCGAGTAAGCCACCGTGCCTTCGCTGGCCACGGCGGCGCCCGGCGGTGGCAGGCGGGTCACGCCCCACACCGGCACCAGGGCCAGCAGCGCGATCACCGCGCCCAGGACCATGCCGATCCTGCGGCTGTGCCAACGGCTGCGTTCGAACCACCACAGACCCAGCGCCAGCACGGTCAGGCCGATCAGCATCAGCCCCATCGCATCGATGCCGCGCTGCTTGCCCAGTACCCACAGCAGCCAGATGGCGGTGAGGTACATCGGGAACGCCATCACGTGCTTGAAGGTTTCCATCCATGCGCCCGGCTTGGGCAGGCGCTTGGCCAGCGCCGGCACGAAACCGATCAGCAGGAACGGCAGTGCCAGGCCCAGGCCCAGTGCCAGGAACACCAGCATCGCCAGGGCAGGCGGGGCGGTGAAGGCGTAGGCCAGTGCCGGGCCCATGAACGGCGCAATGCAGGGGCTGGCGACCACGCAGGCCAGCACGCCGGTGAAGAAGTCACCACTGGGGCCGCTGCGCTTGGCCAGGTTCTGGCCCAGTTGGCCTGCGCTGCCGCCCAGGGTGAACAGCCCGGACAGGCTCAGGCCCACCGCGAACATCAGGTACACCAGTGCGGCGATGAACCACGGGTGCTGCAGCTGGAAGCCCCAACCGGCAGCCTGGCCGGCCGCGCGCAGGGCCAGCACCAGTGCGCCGATCGCGGCAAATGCAACCAGCACGCCAGCGGTGTACCAGAGCGCGTGGTTGCGTGCGCGCTGGCGGCTTTCGCCGCTCTGCGCCACGCCAAGTACCTTCAGTGACAGTACCGGCAGTACGCAGGGCATCAGGTTCAGGATCAGGCCACCGGCCAAGGCCAACAGCAATATCCACAGCAAGGAACCATCGCCTGCGGCCTGCGCCGGCGGCTGGCTGCGGCGGGTGTTGTCGGCCGATGCATCCGGTGCGGCCTCGGCCAGGCTGGCGGCCTCGGCGGCCGGCCGGACCACCAGCGGCTGCGGTGCCGGCGGGTTGGCCGGGTCGATCAGCGGCATCGGAGTGACGTCGCCCTTCTTGCCGGCCGGCAGTGGCGGAATCACCAGCGGGGCGACCGCCAGTTCCTCCTTCTCCTTCTGCGAGACCTTGCCGGCAGGCAGTGACAGCCGCACCCGGCGGGTCATCGGCGGGTAGCAGATGCCATCGGTCTGGCAGCCCTGGAAGGTCACAACCAAGGTGGCCGGGGTTGCGTCAGGCTTGTCACGGCGCAGCGGCAGCGGCACGTCGACCTGGTCGAAGTACACCACCACGTTGCCGAAGTGTTCGTCGCGGTAGGGCTTGCCGGCTGGCCATTGCGGTCGGCCGGCGCGCACGCCGTCGGCGCCTTCCAGTGCCAGCGAGGTGCGGTCGCGGTACAGGTAGTAACCCGGTGCGGGCGAGAAGCGCAGCAGCAGGCGGTTGCCGTTGTCGACGATGGCTTCGAAGCCGAACGCCTTTTCAGAGGGCAGCGGCAAGGCCTGCACGGCAGCGGTGCCGGGCAGGTTGAGGCCACCACCGCTGTTGCCGGCGAGCGGGTTGAACAGGGGCGCAGCCGAAGGGGCGGGCGCGGCGGCAGGGGCGCCAACGTTGGCGGCGGGCAGCCGCACTTCGACCGTGCGCTTCTGCGGCGGATAGCAGACGCCGGCATCGGCACAGCCCTGGTAACGAACTTCCAGGGTGACGCTGTTGACGCCCGGGTCGGCAGTGCCGGGAAGGATGGAGCGCAGCTGGCGATGGTAGGTTTCGACGTCGCCAAAGAACTCGTCGTGCTTCTTTTCCCCCTGCGGCATCTGCAACGCGCCGGCGGTGAAGCCAGGGCCGGCCTTGACGCTGGTGCGGTGGTGATAAAGGTAATAGCCCGGGGCTATGTCCCAGCGCAGCTCGATGCGGTCGCGGCTGGGCGCTTCGGCGCGCAGCGCAAAGGCCTGGTCTACCGGCAGCAGGTCTTTTTCATTGATGGCCAACGCCGGCAGGGCGGCCAGGGAAAACAGGCAGAAGGCGGCAAATTGTCGCAACAGCATCATTAATTATGTTTCCTCCCGGGTCTGCGCCCGGATCCAGTCCAGATACGCCGGCAAGCCGGCGCTGGGGGAGATCGCCACGATCTCCGGCAATTCATACGGGTGCTGCCGCCTGATGGCGGCGCTCAGCGCGTCCAGCCGATCAGCGCAGGTCTTGATGATCAGCTGAACCTCTTCAGCTTGTTCAATCTGCTCCTGCCAGCGGTACACAGACCGCATCGCAGGCAACAAGTTCACACAGGCAGCCAAACGCTGCTCTACCAGGGTTTGAGCCAAGGCCTGCGCGGTTTGTTCGTCGGGGCAGGTGCAGAAGACCAGTCTTACGTCCATCCGGCCATTGTCGCAGAAGCGGTTACGGCACTTTCAGGTGGAAGTGTTGACATCGTTGTCATCAATTGTATATTGCGGCCGGTCACAGTTTCACCTGGTTTTCATCTGACAACGGATGCAGGCCAATTCTTACGAAGTTCACTCCACGGCGGATGCAGGTGTTCGCAAGGCTCTTCAGGGGGGCGTATGCAACAACACAACAACCGGGGCTTCACGTTGATCGAGCTGATGATCGTCGTGGCCATCATCGCGATCCTGGCTGCCATCGCCATGCCGCTGTACTCGGACTACGTCCTGCGCAGCAAGATCCGTACAGCGCAAAGCGATTTGATGGCGTTGTCCAGTACGGTGGAGAACTTCCGCCAGCGCACCCTGGGTTACCCGGCCACTGATGCCGCCGCCAAGAAGGGCTGGAACGCGGCGACCAAGGCCGGCCAGTTCACTTACACCTACGCCGCCAGCAGCGGTGGTTATGAGCTGAAGGCCGTCGCCGGCAGCGCACTGGGCAAGGCCAGTGGTTGCACGCTCAAACTGGACTCCGGCAACAGCCGCACCGTCTCCGGTAACTGTGCCGGCGTGAGTGACTGGCCATGAGTCGGCGTGCCACGGGTTTTTCACTGATCGAATTGATGGTGACCCTGGCAGTGATGGCGGTACTGGCGCTGGCAAGCATGCCGTTCGCGCGCCAGTGGATCGACAGCAACCGGCAGATGCAGGCGCGCAACCTGTTGTGGGAGGCGGTGTCGCAGACCCGCTCGCTGGCCTTGCGCAATCCCGAGCATGTCATCGGCGCCGCCACGTCGGCCCGTCTGCAGCGCAGTGAGCGCAGCCTGCAGGTCCTGCGCGGCGATGGCAACGAGGTGCTGTGGCAGGGCGAACTGCCACGTGGCGGTGAGTATCGCCTGACGGGGGGCGATGACTACGCCGATGCCGAGGCGCTACAGGCCGCGGCAGACCAGTTGTCGTGCGTGGCTTTCGACAACCGCGGCCAGCGCTTGCCCGGCGCTGCCAGTTGCAGCAGCGGTGCCACCCATTCGCGTATTGCCGTTGGCATGAACAGCCAGGATCCACTCTATGTCGATCTGCTTTGATCCGCCGCGCCGCCAGCGCGGCGACATGATGCTGGAAGCCCTGGTCGGGGTGCTGATCACCAGCATCATCGGTGCCGGGCTGGCGCATGTCGTGGCCAATGTGATGAACAGCCAGCGCGATGCCAAGGTGGAAAACCTGATGGTGGAACGCCTGCGCGACAGCCTGCATGGCCAGGGCGTGGGCCTGTGCGGCAGCGCCACGCTGGAGATCAGCCTGCCCAACGGCGAGGCCAGGAACGCGGCCGTCAGCTGCGAGCCGGCAACGGCCACGCTGGCCATGGCGGGCGTGGAACGCACCGTGGAGGCGCCGCAGCGGGTGGACCTGACCGTCACTGCCAGTGACCTCGGCAACAAGGGCGCTGGTGAAGACGATCCCGACCTGCTGGTCTCGACGAGGCAATGAGCATGCACCTGCACACTGTTTCCGGTATCGGCGGCCAGCGGCAACGCGGTCAGAGCCTGATCAGCATGATGGTGGGTCTGGTGATCTCGCTGATCACCATCGCCGCGATGATGACGCTGTACAAGACCATGGTCGAAGTCTCCAGCAATGCCTCGCGTTCGGCATTGCGTGATGGCCAGGTGTCGGCTGCATTGTTGTCGGCACAGATCGAACTGCAGAGTGCGGGCTTCGGTGTGCCGGCCGCAGACAGTTTGAACAGCAAACTGCACGTACGCGATGCGGGCAAGGAGCTGGTATGGCGTTACAAGGCCGACCTCAGCGCCAGCGACTATGTCTGCTCCGGCCTGCGGTTGGTGGACGGCGAGGGCCTGTACCGGTTCACCCCCAAGGCCTGCAGCAACGCCGAGGTGGCGGCATGGGACAGCAGCGAACAGCAGTTGTTGGCCGGCGGTGCCGCATTCTTCACGCCCGCGCAGAAAGATGGCAACGCCTTTGCGGCGGGGGAAGAGGAACTTGGCGCGATGACCCTGGCCCCGGGCTATGTGTTTTCACTCAAGGGTCAGCGCCAGTGCCTGCCCTACATGCAACAGGATTTCAGTGCCACGCCCAGCGCCGCCGTGGGCCAGCAGTTGGCATTGGAGCGCAGTGATGCCAGCAGCCATCTGTTCGTGGCCTGCCTGCCCAATCTCGCAGTGATCACCAGCTGATGCACAAGGAGCACGCGCGTATGGACAAGAATCGCTTTTCCGCCTGGAAGCGCCAGCGCGGTGTCGCCACCCTGCTGATCGTGCTGATGGTGGGGCTGGCGGTATCGGTGACGGTTGCTGCCACCATTTACTCGCTGCGCGGTACCCAGTCACAGCAGTTGACCACGCATTCGGCAACGGCGGCACAGGCCGCTGCCTGGCGCGGTGTCGAAGCGCTGCGGCTGTATCTGCTGCAGGTGGAAACAAGCGTATGGCCGGGCTGGGTAGGCAACGACGCCAAGCCGGTCACCGGACTGGAGGCACTGGGCGTGCGCGCTGCCACGGTGACTTCGGTGGCAGTTGCCGGCAGCGATCACTACCAGGTGACCGCGCGTGTTACCGGCACCGCAGGCGTGGGCAACGCCTTGACCACCGCTACGGTGGAGGTGGTCTATGACGTGCTGCCCGGCAGCGGTACGCCGGGGACGCCACCGGTCTGTGCGTCCATGCCGAAGGCACCGATGGTGTTCAACGGCGATCTTGATTACAGCGGTGGCAAGCTCGACGTCACCAATGCCGTGGACTACGAGAACATCGTGGTCGCCGGCAACCTGACCATCGGTGGCGGTTCCACTGCGCGCATCTCCGGCTGCGTCAAGGGTGATGTCTCCATGACCGGCGGTGGTATCACCGACAACGGTCATCTGTATTCGGAAGGCAGCATCCGCATCGATGGCATGGGCAATCCCAGCGGCACCACCTTGTGGGCACGCAACATCCAGATCGGCAACGGCGTCAGCGGGGGCAACTACAACGCCATCAAGGCAGGCGCATATGCCGTCGGGGTCTACTCCGGCACGCAGCTCATCGGCACCGCCGAAGTCGGCGGGCGCTTGATCCCGGGTACCGTTACCGGTGACACGCCCTGGGTGACGGGTACCGTTGCGCCGTTGAACAGCGGTCACGTGGTGGTCACCCTCACCGACGAGAGCCAGTTCCTGCTGGATTTCGGCAAGCAGGACAGTGCGGGCAACCCACTGTTGAGGGTTGATCCCAGCACCGGTCTGCTGACGGGCGCGGCCGATGCCGAGCGCTTGAAGGGCGCGGACGATGCCAGCCTGCCGGATGCGCTCAGCTTCCGCTCCACCCGCATTGCCGGTGGCACGGTGGGGCTGGCAACGCTCACCGTTGGCCAGCTGTGGGGCTATAACGTCACCGTGTCCGGCTGGAGCGGCAAGTACGAGACGCTGTGGGCCAGCGGCACCATCGCAATGACCTCGGGTACGGTCAAGAACCTGCTCGGTGGCGGCAACATGACGGTCACCGAGGTCTCGGTGACCGGTGCGGGCCAGCTCGCTGGCAGCATCAACAAGAACCTCGGCAACGTGCAGGCCAACCAGGCCGGGGCGACGCCGGGCCTGCCTGGCATCCCCTACTGCGAAGCGCGGGTGAAGCCGGTTGATGCCGACAACTTCCTGGGCATGGCCAACTACGCTTTCAGCACGGTCGACGGCGCGCCGCAGCTGACCATCCGCAACGTCAAGCGCGCCAATGGCGAATCCATCGACGGCGTATACCCGCTGAAGAATCCCAATGCGGTGCAGCTGGCACTCCTGCAGGAACTGATGACCTGCAACAACACCAATGACAAGGGCTGCCTGAACGCCCTCCAGCGCGATGGCAGCTGGTTGTTGCACGGCGTCGGCAAGATGCCGGCGGGCGTGCTTTGGTTCGACCAGTCGGTGAAGATCGATGGCACCAGCACCGAAATGCTGAACAGCATCGTCGTGCGCGGGTGTGACGATCCGGAACAGGCGACCTGTGGCGGCAACATCACCTTCACCAGTGCCGGTCACCGGGATCTCATCGCGCCGAACTTTGCCGGTGCCACCCGGGTCTGCGGCGGCGACTTCTATCCGAGCAACCTGTGCGCCAGCCGTTCGCAGTTCGTCGAATGGGAAGGGCAGGGAGCCGACGGCAAGCCACAGACCTACCAGGGCCTGCCGATCGCCAATACGGCCGTCATCGCCGAAGGCGGTGCCTCGATTGCCGGTTGGGAACTGCGTGGCAGCGTGATGCTGGGCAAGCAGTTGTCGACCAGCGGTGCCACGGTGACCATCCATGGCAGCCTGACCGTAGGCAGCAACCAGACCTCCAACACCACCATCTCGGCCGGTGGCATCTCGGTCGATGTCCCCAGCGGTGGTGGCCTGAACCTGATACCCGTGTGCAGCACCGGCAGCAGCGGGCTGCCGGCAAGCCCGGCCAGTGCCTCGGTGCAGTGGTCGCGATACCTGTGATATTCGAAAAAAAGTAGTTCAGCCTGCAGTCCGGGCGGCTCTCTCTTGGTATGGCGTGTCCCGCAATCCCCCGGGGCACGCCATTTTTTTTTGCAACCATCGGTACCGTACCTGGATTGGAGTCGTACAGGGAGGTGGCTGGCGTGCGTGCGTAGTCTGCAAGCGCCTGGCTGCCCTTCAGCGTGCGGGGGCGCGCGGATATCGCCGGCTCCACGCCTGTACGCCGCGGCCTGGCGGAGAGTCCCGGACCGTCCTGGGGGACTTCAGGACCGGCTCCGCCACCGGAACGCAGGTCTTGCCACTCGGGACAGTCAATTTGCCGGCCTCCCCTTGAAAGGTCCCCGGCCAGCCCCATCTCCCAGACAAGCCCGTTCGACGGGTCTTTTTACGCGTGATGCCGGCATCCCCTTGGTTTTACCGCTGGTGTCGCCGGAATTTCAGGCCAATCAATTACTTAAGAGGTCTTTCATGAGCATCAAGCCGCTTCACGACCGCGTTGTGGTCAAGCCGATCGAAGCCGACGAAATCTCCGCCGGCGGCATCCTGATCCCGGATTCGGCCAAGGAAAAGTCCACCAAGGGTGAAGTCGTGGCCGTGGGCCCGGGCAAGCCGCTGGACAACGGTTCGGTGCGCGCCCCGTCGCTGAAGGTTGGCGACAAGGTCATTTACGGCCAGTACGCCGGTTCGTCCTACAAGGCCGAAGGCGTCGAGTACAAGGTGCTGCGCGAAGACGACGTGCTTGCCGTCATCGGCTGAGCCGCCGCGCCACCTGTTCCTGTAAACCCCCTTTCCCGATAAAAGCAGCCGAGCTTGGCTCGGCTCTACTCAGAGGTAATCGCAATGGCTGCCAAGGATATTCGTTTCGGTGAAGACGCCCGTTCGCGCATGGTGCGCGGCGTCAACGTTCTCGCCAATGCCGTCAAGGCAACCCTGGGCCCGAAGGGCCGCAACGTCGTGCTCGAGAAGAGCTTCGGCGCCCCGACCATCACCAAGGACGGCGTGTCCGTTGCCAAGGAAATCGAACTGGCTGACAAGTTCGAGAACATGGGCGCGCAGATGGTGAAGGAAGTTGCTTCGCGCACCAATGACGACGCTGGCGACGGCACCACCACCGCCACCGTGCTGGCCCAGGCCCTGATCCGCGAAGGCGCCAAGGCCGTTGCCGCCGGCATGAACCCGATGGACCTCAAGCGCGGTATCGACAAGGCCGTGGTTGCCGCCGTCGCCGAGCTGAAGAACATCTCCAAGCCCACCGCTGACGACAAGGCCATTGCCCAGGTCGGCACCATCTCGGCCAACTCGGACGAGTCGATCGGCAACATCATCGCCGAAGCGATGAAGCGCGTCGGCAAGGAAGGCGTGATCACCGTTGAAGAAGGCTCGGGCCTGGAAAACGAGCTGGACGTCGTTGAAGGCATGCAGTTCGACCGCGGCTACCTGTCGCCGTACTTCATCAACAACCAGCAGTCGCAGACCGCCGACCTGGACGACCCGTTCATCCTGCTGCACGACAAGAAGATCTCCAACGTGCGTGATCTGCTGCCGGTGCTGGAAGGCGTCGCCAAGGCAGGCAAGCCGCTGCTGATCATCGCCGAAGACATCGAAGG
This sequence comes from Stenotrophomonas sp. STEN031, assembly GCF_056759975.1. Classification (NCBI taxonomy): domain Bacteria; kingdom Pseudomonadati; phylum Pseudomonadota; class Gammaproteobacteria; order Lysobacterales; family Lysobacteraceae; genus Stenotrophomonas; species Stenotrophomonas sp. STEN031. The sequence goes on along the minus strand of NZ_JBRREA010000094.1, from coordinate 1,155 downwards.
CGAAGCGCTGGCTACCCTGGTGGTCAACACCATCCGTGGCATCGTCAAGGTCGTGGCCGTCAAGGCACCGGGCTTCGGCGACCGTCGCAAGGCGATGCTGGAAGACATGGCCGTGCTGACCGGCGGCACCGTGATCTCCGAAGAAGTTGGCCTGTCGCTGGAAAAGGCCACCATCAAGGACCTGGGCCGCGCCAAGAAGGTGCAGGTTTCCAAGGAAAACACCACCATCATCGATGGCGCTGGCGATGCAGCCGGCATCGAGTCGCGCGTCAAGCAGATCAAGACCCAGATCGAAGAGACCTCTTCGGACTACGATCGCGAGAAGCTGCAGGAACGCGTTGCCAAGCTGGCCGGCGGCGTTGCCGTGATCAAGGTCGGCGCCTCGACCGAAATCGAAATGAAGGAAAAGAAGGATCGCGTTGACGACGCCCTGCACGCTACCCGCGCAGCCGTCGAAGAAGGCGTGGTCCCGGGCGGCGGCGTTGCGCTGGTGCGCGCTGTCACCGCACTGGCCGGCCTGAAGGGCAACAACGAAGACCAGAACCACGGCATCCAGATCGCCCTGCGCGCGATGGAAGCCCCGCTGCGCGAAATCGTTGCCAACGCCGGTGAAGAGCCGTCGGTCATCGTCAACAAGGTCAAGGAAGGCACCGGCAGCTTCGGCTACAACGCCGCTTCCGGCGAATTCGGCGACATGCTGGAATTCGGCATCCTGGACCCGACCAAGGTGACCCGTTCGGCGCTGCAGAACGCAGCCTCGATCGCTGGCCTGATGATCACCACCGAAGCCATGGTTGCCGAAGCTCCGAAGAAGGACGAGCCGGCAATGGGCGGCGCCGGTGGCATGGGCGGCATGGGTGGCATGGGCGGCATGGACTTCTAAGTCCACCGCAGTTTCACCGCTGCCTGTAGTACGCAAAACCCCGCCGAAAGGCGGGGTTTTGTTTTCGCCCCCTCCCTTTGCCGAAGGCAAGGGGAGGGTTGGGGAGGGGTAGCTCTCTGGCCTTTCAGGCAGCGCGAGCTTCGCGGCTCGCGTCGTTCCCACAATGCCAGCACCCGGCATGTAGTGGCGGGGCCCCGTGGGGGGCGGGCGGGGCCCCACAACCCCCACCCCCGCCATGACGGCACGAACACCCCCCCACAAAACACCGCCCC
>NZ_JBRREA010000093.1:0-11105 GCF_056759975.1 Stenotrophomonas sp. STEN031 | reverse complement strand
CCCCCCCCCCCGGGCCGGTGGGGGGGGGGGGGGGGGGGCGGGCCGCCCCCCCCCCGGCGCCGCGCCGGCCCCCCCGCCCCCCCCCCCCCCCCCCCCCCCCCCCCCCCCACTACAGCGCTGCCGCGCCTACAAGGGCAATGGCGGTTAGAATCTGCCATTCATTCTGTCGTTGGTAGTTGCCGTGAATCCGATGCGCATCCTGCTGCTGTCTTCCTGCCTGTTTGTCGGCGGCATCGCCTCGGCGGCCAATGACCTGCCCGGCGGCGGCATCGATCCGGAAGCACTGTCACGGCATGTCCGCATTCTGGCCTCGGACGAATTCGAAGGCCGTGCCCCGGCCTCGGCCGGTGAGCAGCGCACCGTCGACTATCTGATCGACGAATTCCGCAAGGCCGGCCTGCAGCCGGGTGGCACCGACGGCAGCTGGGTGCAGGAAGTGCCGCTGGTCCGTGCAACGGTGGACGGACCGGTGCAGGCCAGCCTGAGCTTGAACGGCAAGTCGCAGCCGCTGGTCAACGGTGAGGACATCACCCTGCAGAGCCTGAGCCCGTTCGGTGTAGTCGACCAGCAGGACACGCCGCTGGTGTTCATCGGTTACGGCATCTCCGCGCCGGAACGGCATTGGGACGATTACAAGGGTCTGGATTTGAGCGGCAAGATCGCCGTCGTGCTGATCAACGATGCCGACTTCGAGACCGATGCGCCGGGTGCGTTCGATGGCAAGGCGGTGACCTACTACGGCCGCTGGACCTACAAGTTCGAGGAAGCCGCACGGCGCGGCGCCGAGGGCGTGCTGATCGTGCACGAGACCGCTCCGGCCGCCTATCCGTGGGCAACGGTGAAGGCGTCCGGCACTTCGCCGCTGTTCGATATCGAACGCAGCAACGACGAGGCACAGGCCGTGCATACGCCGGTACGCGGCTGGATGCAGCGGGCCCTGGCTGAGCGCATCTTCAGTGCCGCTGGCCTCGATTTCGAGACCGAGAAGCGCAAGGCGATGAAGGCTGACTTCCGTCCTGTCGAGCTGGGCGACGCGAGCCTCACCACCAGCTTCTGGGTCAAGCGTGAGCGCGTGGTCACCCGTAACGTGGTGGCCAAGCTGGAAGGCAGCAGCCATCCGCAGGAATCGGTGATCTTCTCGGCGCACTGGGATGCCTTCGGCATCGGCCAGCCGGACGCCAACGGCCAGACCGTGCGCCACGGCGCCATCGACAACGCCACCGGCGTGGCCTCGGTGCTGGAGCTTGGCCGCGTGTTCGCCGACGGCCCGCGTCCGCAGCGTTCGCTGTACTTCATCGCGTTGACGGCCGAAGAGAAGGGCCTGCTCGGTGCCAGCTACTACGCCGCACACCCGCTGGCACCGCTGGAGACCACTGTTGCGGTATTGAACATCGAGATGTTCAGCCCGGATGGCGAAACCGCCGACATCGCGACCTGGGGCAATGGCCGGGTGTCGCTGGAAGACGATGTGCAGCGCGTTGCCCAGGCACGTGGCCGTCGTTGGTCACCGGATCCGAACCTGGAGGCTGGCTTCTTCTACCGCGCCGATCACTTTGCCTTTGCCCGCAAGGGCGTGCCAGCGATCACTGTCGGCGCCGGCTTGGACAAGCTGGACGGCGGCGTTGCCGCCGGCCGCGCGCTGCGTGATGCCTATTTCGCCAAGTGCTACCACCAGGCCTGTGACGCGTGGACGCCGCAGTGGGATGCGCGTGGCTTGGCTGCCGATACCTTGTTGGTTTACGACATGGGACTGGAGTTGGCCAACAGCAGAAAATGGCCGACGTGGCAGAAGGGTGCGGAGTTCGAGGCTGCGCGTGAAGCGAGTGATGCCGCCCGGCGCTAAGTGATGATAAGACCGGCGGACTGAGTCCGCCGGTTTTGTTCTTGCTCTTTGCTTTTTATGCCGTCATTCCTGCGCAGGCGGGAATCGCTCTGGTCTTTGCTGTTTGCATCGTGCGTGATGCGGGCAAAAGCAAAAGCAAAAGCAAAAGCAAGTGCGCAGAGCGATGACCCGACATTCGTCGGTTGAATACCCCGCCTGCGCGGGAATGACGGCTTAGAAGCAACGCCAAAGCCAAAGCCAAAGCCCAAGCCAAAGCCAAAGCCAAAGCCAAAGCCACTACCGCCGCGTACCATCCAACCAGTTCGGCCCCTTGTTCTTCAGGAAGAACACATAGACCACCAGCGACACCGCGATCACTGCGGTGACATAGATGGCGAAGGTATCCACATGCCCGGTCTTCAATGCGCCCTGATAGAGCAACGGCGCCGTGCCGCCAAACAATGAGTTGGCCATCGCATAACCAAAGCCCACGCCCAATGCGCGCACATGCGTGGGGAACAGCTCGGCCTTCACCACTGCGTTGATCGAGGTGTAGCCGGTGAGGATGACGAAGCCGATCGCCAGCACCAGGAAGGCCATCAGCGGATCATGCTGCTGCGGCAGCTGGGTGATCATGTACCAGCTGTAGAGCACGCCGCCGACGCCGAAGAACACCAGCAGGCTCTTGCGCCCGACGATGTCCGACAGCCAGCCGCCGACCGGCTGCAGCAGCATCAGAAAGGTCAGCACGCCCAGGTTGATCACGGTGCCGGTCATCACGTCGTTGCCGGCAAACGCACTCTGGATCATCTTCGGCCCGTTCACCGAGTAGGTGTAGAACGCCACCGTGCCGCCGGCGGTGATCAGGAAGCACAGCAGCAACGGCCGCCATTGATGCACGAACAGTTCGTACATCGAGCCGGAAGCCTTTGCGCGGCCGTCCTTCGCTGCTTCGATGGAGTCGGAGGTCAGCGATTCGTCCATGCTCCGGCGCAGCCAGAACACCACGATGGCGGCAACGCCACCGATGCCGAAGGCGATGCGCCAGCCCCAGGCCGAGATCTCGGGTTTGTCCCACAACAGCAGCATGCCGAGCAGGGTCAACTGGGCCAGCACGTGGCCGCCGACCAGGGTGACGTAGTGGAACGAGGACAGGAAGCCACGTCGGCCGGGGATGGCTGCCTCGGACATATAGGTGGCGCTGGTGCCGTACTCGCCACCGGTGGCGAAACCCTGTGCCAGCCGTGCGAACAGCAGGATCAATGCGGCAGCGCCGCCGATCTGCGACGCGGTCGGGGTGATGGCGATCAGGAACGAGCAGGCTGCCATCACCGTCACCGATACCGTCAAGGCGCGACGGCGCCCGTAGCGGTCGGCGAAGCGGCCGAAGTACCAGGCACCGATCGGCCGCATCAGGAAGGTGGCGGCGAAGATCGCCCACACATAGATCGTGGAGTTCTTGTCGGCGGCCGAGAAGAACTGCGACTCGAAGTACACCGCGAACACCGAGTAGACGTAGACGTCATACCACTCGACCAGGTTGCCGGCCGAGCCCTTCAAGGTGTTGGAGATGGAGCGGCGCAGGGCGGCGCGTTCGGTGGCGGCCGCCACGGGTGCGGTGGTGGTACTCATGCAGACGATGTCCTCGCGTGATGGCCGGGGCCGGGCGATGCAGCCGGCGGCGCGGTGGTCGGCTTCAAGCTACCGCAGACGGTGTAAGGATGATGTAGGTGGACCTGCCAGGCGAATACAGCATGCCGTTTTTCAGACTGATCTCTGTGCCACGGTGCCCTAGAATTCACCTTCCCCCGAATGGTGGCACCGCCTCATGTCCTCCCCCGACTCCACACCGGCTGCTCCTCCCAGGGGTGGCCTTGTAGTTCTGGCCTTGTTCCTGGTCTACGTGGTGTGGGGATCGACCTATCTGGGCATCCATCTGGCGCTGGAAAGCGGCCTGCCGCCGCTGACGGTGATCTCCGGTACCCGATTTGTCATTGCCGGCAGTGTGCTCTATGCCCTGCTGCGCTGGCGCGGTGTTGCCGCGCCGACCCGTGCGCAATGGAAGACGCTGGCGGTGATGGGCCTGTGCCTGCTGTTCCTCGGCAACGGCATGGTGGTGCTGGCCGAGCGCGATGTGTCGTCCGGCCTGGCCGCAGTGGCGGTGGCCTCGGTGCCGTTGTGGATGGCGTTGTTCTCGGCCATCCGTGGCGACAAGGTCACCCGTGGCGAATGGCTGGGTATTGCCGTCGGCTTCGTCGGTGTGGTCTGGCTCAACGCTGGCAGCAGCCTGACCGCAACCCCGACCGGGCTGATCCTGCTGCTGATCGCGCCGCTGGGTTGGGCGGCGGGTTCGATCTGGTCACGGGGCCGCGATCTGCCATCGCCGTTCATGACCGCCGCCGGGCAGATGCTGTGTGGCGGCTTGATCCTGGTCAGTGCCGGCCTGTTGCGCGGCGAACGCATCACTGCCTGGCCCAGCCTGCAGGGCCTGCTGTCGGTGAGCTACCTGACCGTGTTCGGCTCGATCATCGCCTTCACCGCCTACGTCTGGCTGTTGCACAACGTGCGTCCGGTGCTGGCCAGCAGCTATGCCTATGTCAATCCGGTGATTGCCGTGGCACTTGGTGCGTGGATCGCGCATGAGCGTTTCAGCATTTCCGATCTCGGCGCGATGGCGGTGATTCTGGCCGGCGTCGTGGTCATCACCCTTGCAAGGCTGCGTCGCACATGAACAGCAACAGCGAAATCCGCAATGGCCTGTGGGCCACCACCTTGGCCTTCGTCATCTGGGGCCTGTTCCCGCTGTACTGGCATCTGCTCAAGGAGGTGCCGTCATTCCTGATCATCGCCCATCGCATTGTCTGGAGTGCGGTGCTGCTGGTTGGCGGGTTGGGTATCGTGCGCGGCTGGGGCTGGTTGCGGGAGGTATGGGCAACGCCGCGGCGGTTCTGGCTGCTGGGCCTGTCCAGCCTGCTGATCGCGTTGAACTGGAGCCTGTACATCTGGGCGGTGAATGCCGGCCACGTGGTTGAGACCAGCCTGGGTTACTTCATCAACCCGCTGTTGAGCGTGCTGCTTGGGGTGATGGTGCTGGGCGAGCGGCTGGGCAAGCTGCAGTGGCTGGCGGTAGCGCTGGCGGCACTGGGCGTGGCCTGGCTGACCTGGCAGAGCGGACGCCCGCCGTGGATCGCGATTGGCCTGTCCATCACTTTTGGCCTGTATGGCCTGCTGCGCAAGCTGGTCGTGGTGGACGCGGTGAGCGGGCTGGGCGTGGAAAGCCTGTTCATGGTCGCACCGGCGTTGGCCTATGTGATCTGGGCCGAGAGCGGCCATGGCGGTGGTTTCATCTCCGGCTGGGGCATCGGCAACGACGTGCTGCTGGTGCTGGCCGGTGCGGTCAGCGCGATCCCGCTGATTGCCTTCGCCTTCGGTGTGCGGCGGGTGCCACTGACGGTGGTCGGCCTGCTGCAGTACATCGCGCCGACCCTGCAGTTCCTGGTCGGTGTGCTGGTGTTCCGCGAGGCTTTCAATGCCAGCCAGCTGGTTGGCTTCTGCCTGATCTGGGCCGGGCTGGTGGTGTTCGCGGTAGCCGGCGTGCGCAAGGCACGCAGTGCCCGCGTGGAGACATCGGCGGCCTAGGCAGCCCCCGTAGCCCGGGTAAGCGCAACGCACCCGGGGCTGTTTGCGCATTGCCTTCAATGCCGGCTATCCCCGGCTCCCGGGTGCGCTGCGCTTACCCAGGCTACAGCGTCGCCGCTTTGCATCGACGGGCAAGCACATGAACAGGAACGGCGCCCAAGGGCGCCGTTCCTGTTCGCGACCAGCAGCGGCTTACTTGGCCGCCTTGCTGTCCTTGTTCTTCATCATCGCGTCACGGTTGGCCTTGAACGGGTTGCCTTGGTACCAGTTCGGCCAGGCGTCGCCGCCGGCCAACTGCTGGCCAACGCCGTACAGCAGTTCCAGGTCTTCGACGATGCCGTCGAGCTTCCAGGTGGCCGGGTCGTACTCGTCCTTCGGGCCGTGGTAACGGTCCTTGCCATAGGCTTCGGCCGCACGCTTGCCAGCCTCGACGCCGCCGTCGATCAGGTCTTCGCCGCCATCGGCATACAGTGCCGGCACGCCGGCCTTGGCGAAGTTGAAGTGATCGGAGCGGAAGTAGAAACCACTCTGCACCGAAGTTTCCGCATGCAGGGTGCGGCCCTGCTTGGCAGCCAGTGGCTTGAGCAGGTCTTCCAGCTCGGAGCTGCCGAAACCGGTGACGGTGAGGTCACGCGCGCGGCCATTGACCGACATCGCATCGATGTTGATCACGCCGGCGATCTTGTCCAGCGGGAAGGTCGGGTGGTTCACGTAGTACTGCGAACCGAGCAGGCCCGATTCTTCCAGGGTCACGGCAAGGAACACCACCGAGCGTTCCGGCGGGGTCTGCTGGTGCGCCATCGCATCGGCCACTTCAAGGATGCCGGCCACGCCGGTCGCGTTGTCGACCGCACCGTTGTAGATGTTGTCGCCTTCCTCGCCTTCGTGCTTGCCCAGGTGGTCCCAGTGCGCCATGTACAGCACGGCTTCGTCGGCGCGCTTGCTGCCCGGCAGTACGCCGACCACGTTGCGCGACTTCTTCTGCGCGATGGTGCTCTTCAGGTCCAGCGACAGGCTGGCATTCAGCGGTGCCGGCTTGAAGCCGCGCTTGCTGGCGTCCTTGTAGGCCTTGTCCAGGTCCAACCCTGCATCGGCGAACAGCTTGCGTGCGGCCTCGGCGCTGAGCCAGCCCTGTGCCTGCAGGCGTGGCTGGCTGTCCTCGGCGGCGGGCAGGTCGTACTGGGCACCGCCCCAGGAGTTCTTCACCACATCCCAGCCATAGGAAGCGCCAGCGCTGTCGTGCACGATCAGCGCAGCGGCGGCGCCCTTGCGTGCGGCTTCCTCGAACTTGTAGGTCCAGCGCCCGTAATAGGTCATGCGCTTGCCATCGAACAAGGTGGCGTCGTCGGTGTGGAAGCCCGGGTCATTGACGAACATCACCACCGTCTTGCCCTTCCAATCCTGGCCGGTGTAGTCGTTCCAGTTCTGCTCGGGTGCATCCACGCCGTAGCCAACGAAGACCAGTTCGCTGTTGTCGATCTTGATTTCCGGCTGGCCGCTGCGGGTGCCGATCACCATGTCGGTGCCGAACACCAGGTCACGGCTGGCCTGGCCCTGCTGGATCTTCAGCACGGTAGCCGGGTTGGCCGTGGTTTCGGTCATCGGCACTTCCTGGAACCAGCTGTCGCCATTGCCCGGCTGCAGGCCGATGCGCTGCATCTGGTCACGGATGTAGTTGACCGTCAGTTCTTCGCCGTTACTGCCCGGGGCGCGGCCTTCGAATTCATCCGAGGCCAGGGTCTTCACCAGCTCGCCGAAGTCGGCGGCATTGATGCCACCGGCGAAGGTGTGCGCCGGTGCCGGTGCAGGTGCGGGCGCGGAGGCCGCCGGTACCGGTGCCTCCTGCTTGCAGGCGGCCAGTGCCGCGGTGGCGGCCAGGCACAACAACAGTTTGCGTTGCATGGGAACTCCGGGTTGCAAGGTCGAACCCGGATTCTAGGCAGGATTGGCCTGCAATGCGCGTTCAGCGCGGCGCGGTTTCGCTGTCGAAACGTTGCGGCGTGGCGCCGGTCACAGGCCCGATCTTGGCCGAGTCATGCACCAGCAAGGTGACTTCGCGCTCGAATACCAATTGGCCTTCGACCACCGCATTCGGGCCGATGACGATGCGCGGCTTGCGCGGTGCGGTCAACGAGATACCGAACGAGGGGCGATTGACCTTGATGCCGCCTTTCACCACCGAGTCGATGCCCACGGTGATATCACCGTTGACGGTCTCGATGTCGCCCCCCAACTGCACCGCGACCAGGCCGATGCTGCCGTTGACGGTCTCGATGTCGCCGCCGATGCGGCTGCCGCGGTCAACATAGATACCGCCGTTCACCGTATCCAGGCCGTGGGTAAGCACCAGGTTGCGACCGCCGCGGATCGCGCCGTTGACCGTCTCGATGCTGTGCGCCTGCACGTTGTCTTCGATACGAACGCTGCCGTTCACGGTTTCGACGCTGTTGGCCTGCACGCCGGCGGCCAGCTGGATGCTGCCGTTGACCGTTTCCAGATCGCCGTAGGTGGTGCCGGCCTGGGTCTGGATGCTGCCATTGACCTTGCTGATGTCCTCGGCGGCCATGGCCAGCGGGGTGGTCGTGCTCAGCAGCAGGAGCAGGAATAGACGTTTCATGATATCTCCGGGATGGAAATGCCGATGGACTGGGTGGCATGGCACCACGCTTGGGTACAATCCGCATCTGCCTGAAGTCACTGGAACCTCTTTGCGCCCGCCCAGTCAACAGCCCAGTTCCCTGCGATGTGCGGCCCTGCCGCCGTGGCGCGGTGCTTGCCTGCTGGTCCTGGCGCTGCTGGCCGGGCCACTGCTGGCGCAGAACAACTCGCGCGACACCGAGAAGAAGCTGCAGCAACTGCGTGGCGAGCTCAAGAGCGTTTCACAGGAACGGCGGCAGTTGGAAGGGCAGCGTGGCGAGGCCAGCCAGCGCCTGCGCGAGGCCGACCAGAAGGTTGCCCGCAGCGGCCGCGCGGTGGCCGAGGCAGAAGCGGCCGTGCAGCGGGAACAACAGTCATTGACGGCCTTGCAGCAGCGTCGAAGCACGCTGGAGAGCGGGCTGGCCCAGCAACGCCAGCAACTGGCCACGCTGCTGCGCGGTGCCTACCAGCTGGGCAACCACGCACCGTTGAAACTGCTGTTGTCGCAGGACACCGTGGCCGACGCCAATCGCGAGCTGGCCTATCACCGGTATCTGCAGCGTGAGCGGGCGCGGGCAATCGCCGGGCTGACCACCGATCTGCAGGCCTTGAACACGACCGAGCAGCAGATCGTCGCGCGCAGCAAAGAGTTGGAACAGGCTCGCGAACAGCAGCGCCAACAGGCCGCTGCGCTGGCCCAGGACCGTCGCCAGCGGGCTTCTGTATTGAGTGAACTGGACAGCCGCTACCAGGACCGCAGCCAGCGCGAGCAGGCTTTGGGCAAGGACGCGCGCGCGCTGGAGCAGGTGTTGGCGAGCCTGCGTGCCGCCGCCGCCCGTGCCGAAGCCGAGCGACGTGCCGCCGCGCGCCGCGCCGCCGAGCAGGCCCGCCAGGCCGCGGCGAGCAATGGCGGCGGCTCCGCACGCAGTCCGGCACGGGCCACGCCGGGCAAGGTGCCGCCGCGAGTGGTCGCCAATGCGCCTGCGCCGCGCGTGGGCGGGCTGGGCTGGCCATTGTCGGGCAACCTGCTGGCCCGTTACGGCGGTCGCCTGCCGGATGGGCGCAACAGCGCCGGCGTGCTGATCGGCGCACCGGCCGGCAGCACGGTGACCGCGGTAGCCGACGGCACCGTGGTGTTCTCCGACTGGATGACCGGCTACGGCATGATCCTGATCGTCGACCACGGCAACGGCTATATGAGCCTGTACGCGCACAACGACACCCTGCTCAAGGATGCCGGTGCCACCATCAAGCGCGGCGATGCGGTGGCCAAGGTCGGCAACTCCGGGGGGCAGGGCGTAACCGCGCTGTATTTTGAACTGCGCCGCAACGGCCAACCGGTGGATCCCTCGACCTGGCTGCAGCGGCAGTAACGCGGGCTGAGCGCTGGCGCAGCCAGATGCGTCGATTCAACAAGAATTTAGCCGGGCTTCGCGCATAATCGGGTCCAGCGCGGTTATTGCGCATCCGTAATCTCATGGAGTGGTTCATGCGTGTAGCCCGTCTTGCTGCTGCCCTGCTGTTGGCCCTGTCACCGGCTGTTGCATTGGCCCAGAGCGCCCCGGACAAGGTGTCCAAGGCGGACGATCCCGATGCCAAGGAATCGGTCACCTCACGCGTACCCCTGGACGAAATCCGCCGCTTCGTCGGCGTTTACAACGCCGTGCGTGCGGCCTATGTAGATCCGGTGGATGACAAGAAACTGATGCAGTCGGCGGTGCGCGGCCTGCTGCTGGAGCTGGACCCGCACAGCACCTACTTCGACAAGGAAGATGCAGAAGCCTTCGACGAACAGACCAGCGGTGCCTATGAAGGCATCGGTGTGGAGGTCCTGCAGCAGGACAACACCTTGAAGGTGGTATCGCCGATCGACGACACCCCGGCTGCGCGTGCCGGACTGAAGGCCGGCGATCTGATCGTGGCCATCGACGGCACCCCGATCAATGCCATCGATGCCAGCGAACCATTGCGCGGCAAGGCCGGCAGCAGTGTGGTGCTGACCATCGCCCGCGGCGAGCAGAAGCCCTTCGACGTCACCGTGATGCGTGAGACCATCCGCGTCACCAGTGTGCGCAGCCGGATGCTGGAACCGGGCTATGGCTACATCCGCATCAGCACCTTCCAGGCCGACACCGGTGCCGATTTCCAGAAGCAGCTCAACCAGCTGCAGGCGCAGGCCGGCGGCAAGCTGAAGGGGCTGGTGCTGGACCTGCGCAGCAACCCCGGCGGCCTGCTGACCGCTGCCGTGCAGGTGGCCGATGACCTGCTGGAGAAGGGCGGCATCGTCAGCACCCGCGGCCGGATCTCGATCAGTGATGCCAGGTTCGATGCCACCCCGGGCGACCTGCTGAAGGGGGCGCCGATGGTGGTGCTGGCCGACGCTGGTTCGGCCAGTGCCTCGGAAGTGCTGGCAGGTGCCCTGCGTGACAATGGCCGTGCCCGCGTGGTTGGCAGTCGCAGCTTCGGCAAGGGTTCGGTGCAGACCGTGCTGCCGCTGGACAACGGCGACTCGGTGAAACTGACCACCGCCCGTTACTACACGCCCAGCGGACGCTCGATCCAGGCCACCGGCATCGTGCCGGATGTGGAATTGATGCCGGACCCGGCCGACGCGCCCAACGATCTGCCGGCCAGCCTGAGCGATTACAGCGAAGCCAAGTTGCCCGGGCATCTACGCGGTGATGACGAAGCGGTCGGCAGCAAGGCCGGCGTGGTGTTGCCGGGCGATGCGCCGATCCAGTCGGCCTTGGAGGAACTCAAGCACCCCGGCTCGGTAGCGGCAGCGCAGGCCGCCGCGGCGGCAAAGGCGAAGCCAGCGGCGCCGGCGGAAGCCGCGAAGCCGGCAGAGACCCCGAAGCCGGAAGCCAAGGAAAAGCCCGCAGCGGAAGACAAACCCCTGTAGTGCCGCGCCCGGGGGGGGCATGGGGGTTGCCGGGGGTTTTCGGGGTTGTTTTGGGGGGGGCGGTAGGCGCGCAGGCGGGATCAATGCACTGCAGGCCCGCCGCGG
>NZ_JBRREA010000092.1:0-11172 GCF_056759975.1 Stenotrophomonas sp. STEN031 | reverse complement strand
GGGGAGCGGCGTCAGCTGCTAAGCTGATGGCCAATAATATCGCCGGAATACCTGCTATTTAAACAAAACGGGCTTCGCGGCTTATGCCGCTCCTACAAGGCCTTCGGCAGGCTTACCGGTAACGCCCCAGCCGAGCATGGCTCGGCTCTACCGTGGGCCCGATGGTTTCCGACGTCACCGCCTGTCACTGCACTGTGCGTCTACGGTTACAGTCCCAGGTCCTCTCACTACGGGACCTCTCATGCCTGTATTCCTTCGCAGTCCGCGCCTGCAGGCGCTGTTGCTCGCCGCACTGCTGCCCTTCGCCGTACAAGCACAACCGCCGCGCCTGATCGGCTATGTGATGGACAGCCCCGAGCCGCTGCAGTTGTCTGCACAGAAGCTCGACGTGGTGAACTTCGCATTCGCCGTGGTTCGCCTGGACGGCACCGTCTACCTGCCAGAAAACGTCGATCCGGCACGCCTGCACGCCGTGGTCGCCAAGCGTGCGGACAATCCGTCACTGCAGGTCGTGTTGTCGATCGGCGGCTGGGGTGCCGGCAACTTCTCCGAAGCCGCCGCCACCGCACCGGCACGCGCGCGCTTCATCGACAGCAGTGTTGCGCTGATGCACCAGTTCAAGCTCGACGGCCTGGATATCGACTGGGAATACCCCACGCTCGGCGATGCCGACATCAGCCACAGCCCGGATGATCGCCAGAACTTCACCGTGCTGCTGGAAGAACTGCGTGCGCGCCTGGATCGTGAAGGCAACGGCAAGCGCCATTACCTGCTGACCATCGCCGCCGCCGAAGGCCGCGCCGCCGAAGGCCTGGAACTGCCGCGCATCGCCAACTCATTGGATTGGATCAATCTGATGACCTACGACTTCTACGGCAGCCTGACCAAGACCACCGGACATCACTCCGGGCTTGCGCGCTCACCACTGGCTACGCCGCAGGGCCGCACCACCGTGGATGCGGTGAAGTACTTCCTCGATGCAGGGGTGCCTGCCTCCAAGATCAATGTCGGCGTGCCCTTCTATGGCCGCACCTTTGGTGATGTCGGCACGGACAACAACGGTCGCTTCCAGAAGTTCACCAAGGAAGGTGGCTTCATTACCTGGCGTGACATCGTCCACACCCGCCTCAACGCGCCGGACTGGCAGCGTCATTGGGATGATGAGGCGCAGGTGCCCTGGCTGTGGAATGCCAAGGAGCGCCGCATGATCAGTTACGACGATCCGCAATCGCTGCGGATCAAGGCAGACTACGTCAAGCAGCAAGGCCTTGGCGGCATCATGTACTGGGAACAGCGCGGTGATGACAACGAGCAATTGCTGGATGTGTTGCATGAGGCATTGCGCTGACCCGGTAGTGCCGAGCCATGCTCGGCAGGCGCTTCATCGGTAACTCCAACCGTAGTGCCGAGCCATGCTCGGCAAGGGTCCTTCCCTGCGAAAGCTGCCCTCACCCCAACCCCTCTCCCGCATGCGGGAGAAGGGCTAGATTGGCCGCGCACTGCAGCGCCAAGTAGTGCCGAGCCATGCTCGGCAGAGGCGTCACCGACCCCGATTTGTGGAAGCGGCGTCAGCCGCGAAACCTGCATTGTTTGAACCGCAAGCCCGACCGCAATCTGGTCGACTCTCGGCTTCGCGGCTTACGCCGCTCCAACAGGTGATCGGCTGGGCTATCTGCAAGGCCTCTTGCCGAGCATGGCTCGGCACTACAGGAACGCAGAAGGCGCGGATTGCTCCGCGCCTTCTTCGTTGCATCACACAAGCCTGCGCTTAGAAGCGGGTCTTGAACTCCACGCCCCACAGGCGCGGCTCGTTGATGAAGCCGGTGAGGTTGTTGAAGTCGATGCCGCCGGTGGCGCGGATCTGGTTGGTGATGTTGCGGCCGTACAGCGCCACGTCGTAATCACCGTCATTCCACTGGTAACCCACGCGCAGGCCGCCTTCCAGCAGCGACTTGCCGGTGAACTCCTTGGACTCATACAGGAAGAAATTCACTTCGCTGCGGTAGGCCCAGTCGGTGAACACGTAGAGCTGGGTGCCATCGGCCAACGGCAGCGACCAGCGTGCGGTCATGTTGTGGGTCCACTCCGGTGCCTGCGGCAGCGAGTTGCCGTTGATCAGCACCTTGCCGTTGACGACCGGATTGGTCACGGTGCAGGAGAAGCACGGCGCCACGCTCAGATCGGAATCCTTGATCTCGGTGTGGTTGTAGCCGCTGCCCAGGGTGACCAGCAGGTTGTCGGTCAGGTAGGCCTGCAGATCCAGCTCGAAGCCCTGGCCCACACTCTTGTCGGCATTGAGCAGGATGTTGGCATTGCCGCCGGCGCCGCCCACGGCGGTCAGCTGCTGGTCCTTGACCCGGTAGTGGTAGACGCTGGCGTTCAAGCGCGCACGGTTGTCCCAGAAGTCGGCCTTCACGCCAGCCTCGAACGACAGCACGGTTTCCGGATCGGCCACGGTCTTGTTGTTGAAGGCACCCGCCGACTGGATCGAACTGCCGCGGAAGCCGGTGGCGACGCGGCCGTAGACATTGACGGTGTCGTTGACGGCGTAGGTGGCCGAGAAGTCCCAGTTGAACTTCTTGTCCTTGGTCGAGGCCGACAGGTAGGGATCAACAGCATCACCCTTGGCATAGGCGTCCTGCTGCGCGGCAAGCAGACCGGCGAGGTCGCACTTGGCAATACCCGGGGGCGTGGTCAGGGTCGGTGCAATGCACGGCGAGAAGCCGGTGTTCCAGTAATCCTTGACCTTCAGGTCCTTCTTGTCGACGGTGTAACGCACGCCGGCGCGCAGTTCCAGCTTGTCGGTCGCCTGGAAGTTCAGGCCGCCGAACACCGCCCACGCATCATTGGTCTGGTTGATGCGCTGGAAGCCATCCTGCTTGCTGCCGTTGGTGCTGTCGTAGCTGACGCTGTCGACGTCGTAGTCTTCCTTGAAATAGAACACGCCGGCCTGCCAGTTCAGCGGGCCTTCGTTCTGCGATTCAAGGCGCAGCTCCTGGGTCCACTGCGAGTGGCTGGGGATGCCATCGGCGGTTTCCGAAGCAAACGGTACCTCAGGCGTGAAGTAAGGACCCGACGTGCCGTCGATGTCGCCGACGCTGAAGGTATCGACGGTTTCGTAACCGGTGATCGAGGACAGCTTGTAGTTGCCCAGGTCCCAGCTCAGGCGCGCATTGGCACCGCTGCTGTCGAGCTCGGAGTGGTTCAGGCCGTCGATCGACACCTTGTTCTCGTCGAAGCCGGGCACGAAGTCGTTGCTGCCCTTCCTGAAGATGTTGCCGCGGAACAGGCGCGCGGTGCCGTTGAGGTGACGCTTGTGCGCACCCAGCAGCGCTTCGAAGTTGTCGCCCTCGTACAGGAACTGCGCACGTACGGCCGATTCGTCATAGCCTTCCAGGCCGTCATTCGGACCGGTGCCGGTGTTCTTCACCCAATCGTCGCGACGCTGGTACAAGGCCGACACACGTGCCGACCAGCGCGCGCTCAGAGCGCCACCGACGGCGGCTTCCACGTTCCACAGGTTGTCGCTGCCGTAGCCGACCTTGCCATAGCCTTCGAACTCCTGCGACGGACGCACCGAGTCGAACTTGACCACGCCGGCCGGGGTATTGCGGCCGAACAGCGAACCCTGCGGGCCGCGCAGCACTTCCACCTGTTCCACGTCGAAGATCGGGAAGCCCTTGAGGATCGGGTTTTCCTGCACGATGTCGTCGTACACCAGCGAGACCGGCTGCGAGGTGTTGAGGCGGAAGTCGGTGTTGCCGTAACCGCGGATGTAGAAGCGCGGGAAGGCGCGGCCGAACGAGGATTCGATGTTCAGGCTGGGCACGCGGCCGGACAGATAACGCACGTCGGTACCACCGGAGGCCAGCGCGTCGAGCTTCTCGCCGCTGACGGTGCTGATCGACACCGGCACGTCCTGGATGTTCTCCACCTTGCGTGCGGCGGTGACCTTCACCGCATCGAGCGTGGCGGCTTCCTTCTGGGCCGGGGTCGCATCCTGCGCGGCAGCGGTAAGTGGCAGTACGGCGAGAACGGCGACAAACAGCGGATGCGCTGCCGGCAGGCGGCGGCGGACGGTACGGGTCGGGGACATGGCGGAGAAGGGCCTGTTGAGGAGGAATGGGGAACTGCGCCTAGCACGGAATTGTTGCAGTACAACATTCGTATCGCAATCGTTCAGGTATTCAGCAGCATGACGCCTGCCAGGGGTATCTGGCCCCTGCGCCGCATAGACTTGGGGCTTCCTTCCCGCCCAGGCACCTTGCCATGACCCAGTGGTATTTCCATATTCCCGGCCAGGCCGACCGCGTCGGCCCCTTGGACGACGAGGCCGCGCGCCGTTTTGCCCAGGGCAGCCGCCAGGCCTTGGCCTGGCGCGAGGGCATGCAGGGCTGGCAGGCGGTGACCGAAATCGCCGACTTCGGCGGCCAGGCCGGCCCGCCGCCGACGCCGCCGCCGTTGGGTGGCAGGGGCAACCGTGCCGACGATATCGACTTCCGCATCATCGGGCATGAGATGCAGTTCGTGGAAATCGAACTGGACCCGGGCGAAAGCGCGATTGCCGAGGCCGGCGCACTGATGTTCAAGGATTCCACGGTACAGATGGACACCGTGTTCGGTGACGGCCGCCACGAGGGCCAGGGCGGTGGCTTCATGGACAAGCTGATGTCGGCCGGCAAGCGCGTGATCACCGGTGAGAGCCTGTTCGCCACCGTGTTCACCCACACCGGCAACGGCAAGGCCAAGGTCGCCTTCGCCGCACCCTACCCCGGCACCGTGATTCCGATGAAGCTGGACCAGCACGGCGGCAAGCTGATCTGCCAGAAGGACAGCTTCCTGGCCGGCGCGCGCGGCGTGCAGGTCGGTGTGCATTTCCAGCGCAAGGTGATGACCGGCCTGTTCGGCGGCGAAGGTTTCATCATGCAGAAGCTCGAAGGCGATGGCTGGGTATTCGTGCACGCCGGCGGCTGCGTGGTGGAACGCGAACTGGCCGCGGGCGAACGCATCGACGTGGATACCGGCTGCGTGGTGGCTTACCACGCCGGTGTGGATATGGACGTGCGTCGCGTAGCCGGCCTGAAGAGCATGTTCTTCGGTGGCGAAGGCGTGTTCCTGGCGACCCTGACCGGCCCCGGCAAGGTCTGGCTGCAGTCGCTGCCGTTCTCTCGCCTGGCCGGCCGCATGTATGCCGCCGCACCGCAGGGCGGTGGGCAGAGCCGTGGTGAAGGCTCGGTGCTGGGTGGGTTGGGGCGTTTGCTGGATGGGGACAACAAGTTCTGATTGCTTGCTGGAGCCAAGCCCAGCGTAACCGTGGGCTTGGCTTTGGGCTTTGGCTCGTCATTCCCGCGCAGGCGGGAATCGCTCCTGCCTTTGCTTTTGCTCAAGCGGTAGCCTCAAAAGCCGGAGCGATCCCCGCCTGCGCGGGGATGGCGATCTCATTCCCTCGACACACTGAACCCGAATCGCAGCCCTATTTAAACGACTTCGCCTGCTGCCACGTGCCCTCCCAGCACAAAGCGCTATGCTGGCGCCCTTTCCAATACCCCTGTTCATCATGAAAGCGCGCAACGTCCGTCTGCTGCTGTCCCTTTCCTTGTTTGGCCTGCTGGCAGCCTGTGGCGGTGAGAACACCAAGCCCACCCCGCCGACAGCGGTGCAGCCGACCACGCCGGTAAGGCCGGTCAAGATCGGCGTGGCACTGGGCGGTGGCGCGGCCAAGGGTTTCGCCCATATCGGCGTGATCAAGATGCTGGAGGCCAATGGCTTCGAGCCGGTGGTGGTGTCCGGCACCAGCGCTGGCAGCGTAGTGGGTGCGCTGTATGCCAGCGGCATGAACGCCTTCCAGATGCAGCAGAAGGCCGTCGCGCTGGACGAAGCCAGCATCCGCGATATCCGCCTGTTCTCCGGCGGCCTGGTGCAAGGCCAGAAGCTGCAGGACTACGTCAACGCGCAGGTCGGCAACAAGCGCGCCGAGCAACTGCAGAAGCCATTCGCTGCAGTTGCCACGCAACTGGAAACCGGCGAGCGCGCGGTGTTCGTGCGCGGCAATGTCGGCCAGGCGGTGCGCGCTTCCAGCTCCATCCCCGGTGTGTTCGAGCCGGTGATCATCGGTGGCAAGAGTTATGTCGACGGCGGCGTGGTCAGCCCGGTGCCAGTGGATGCGGCCAAGCAGCTGGGGGCCGAGTTCGTTATCGCAGTGGATATCTCCAGCCGCGCCACCGGCCAGCGCCCGACCGGCCTGCTGGGTGCGGTGGGCCAGTCCATCACCATCATGGGCCAGCGCCTGGGTGAGCAGGAACTGGCACGCGCCGACGTGGTGATCCGCCCGGCGGTGCTGGACATCGGCGCGGCCGATTTCGAGCAGCGTGGCCGCGCGATTCTGGAAGGCGAGAAAGCGGCAATGGCGGCGATGCCGCAGATCCGCGCGGGTATTGCCCGCCTGCAACAGGCGCGTCTAGCCACCGCACGCAATGCCGAGGCACGTGCTGCGGCCGTACAGGCCGAAGCGCACCAGCGTTGCCAGGACAGCCGCAGCCGCATCGAGAAGCTGCGCGGCATCGAGAAGAACTGCAACGCGCCCGCGCGTTGAGGGTCAACGGCAGGGCAGCAGAGTCTTTTGTGGGAGCGGCGTAAGCCGCGAAGCTGATAGACCTTCAGATCAAGAGCTCAACAGCAGAAGCGCCCTCACCCCAACCCCTCTCCCGCGTGCGGGAGAGGGGCTTGAAAGCTGCAACACCGACCCTTCTTCACCGCCCCAGCTGCGACAGCGGCAGGGCGCGGAACTCCTTCACCGTGCGCAGCACGAAGCTGGAATTGACGTCGGCAACACCGGCCGCGTTGAGCAGCTTGTCGAGCAGGAATTCCGAGAAGTGGTCCAGGTCGCGTACGTAAACCTGCAGCAGATAGTCCATGTCACCGGTCAGCGCATGGCAGGCCACCACCTCATCCCATAGCTGCACCGCCTGCACGAAGTGATCGATGGCCGCCTGGCCGTGCTTGGACAACTGCACGCGCACGAAGGCCTGCAGGCCCAGCCCGATCGCGCGTGGCTCCAGCCGTGCGCCATAACCGGCGATCACGCCTTCCGCTTCCAGCCGTTGCACCCGTCGCAGGCAGGCTGACGGCGAGAGATTCACCCGCGCCGCAAGTTCGGCGTTGGTGGCGCGGCCATGCTGCTGGATTTCGACCAGAAGCCGCAGATCCGTGCGATCAAGATTCACCGACGCCATCTTTGTTGCTCCGCACCATTGAATGGACGCAACAATATTGCGTCATAACCAGATGACAGCGCAATTACGCACACCTGTTGCGCGGCAGGCTTCCTACCATGCGGTTATCTATTCCCTTCAGGAGCCGCCGCCATGGAAGCCAACCCGCGCCGCGTCGAACACCAGCAGACCGACAAGGGTTACGTGCCGGTCTATACCACCGCCGTGGTGGAGCAGCCCTGGGACAGCTACAGCGCCGACGACCACGCCACCTGGAGCACCCTGTACCAGCGCCAGCGTGAGTTGCTGGTTGGCCGCGCCTGCCAGGAGTTCCTCGATGCCCAGGACGAGATGGGCATGAGCGAGCACATGATTCCGCGCTTCGACCAGCTCAATGAAGTGCTGGGCGCGGCCACCGGCTGGACCCTGGTCGGGGTGGAAGGCCTGCTGCCCGAGCTTGATTTCTTCGATCACCTGGCCAACCGCCGTTTCCCGGTGACCTGGTGGATCCGTCGCCCGGACCAGATCGACTACATCGCCGAACCGGACCTGTTCCACGACCTGTTTGGCCACGTGCCGCTGCTGATGAACCCGGTGTTCGCCGACTACATGGCCGCCTATGGCCGCGGTGGCGTCAAGGCCCACGCGATCGGCCCGGATGCACTGCAGAACCTGACCCGCCTGTACTGGTACACGGTGGAGTTCGGCCTGATCAACACCGCCGAGGGCCTGCGCATCTACGGCGCCGGCATCGTTTCCTCCAAGGGCGAGTCGCTGTACTCGCTGGAGTCGGCCGCGCCGAACCGGATTGGTTTTGATCTGGAGCGGATCATGCGCACCCGCTACCGCATCGATACCTTCCAGAAGAGCTACTTCGTCATTGACGGCTTCGAACAGCTGATGGCCGCGACCGAACCGGACTTCACCCCGATCTACGCCCGCCTGGCCGACGCCGAACATCTGCCTGCCGGCGACGTGCAGGACGGTGACACGGTGTTCCAGCGCGGCAGCGGCGAAGGCTGGGCCGACGGCGGCGACGTCTGAGCCAGCCCACCTCACTGCAACGGAAGAAGCCGCCCAAGGGCGGCTTCTGTGCTCTGTAGCCCGGGTAAGCGAAGCGCACCCGGGGACTTCCAAACGTCTCGGGACGGCGGCAGCTCACTGCGCCTTCGCCGCTGCCACCTTGGCCACCCGCCGCCCACCATACTTGCGGTCCAGATAGAGCCCAACGGCTACCGCCACCAGCAACGGTGCCGCCCACGGGAACAGCTCGATCAGCAATGCCGGCACCGTGGTGTGGCTGCGCAGCCACTGCCATAGCGGACGCATGCCAATGCCGAGGAACGCCACATGGGTAGCAATGCCGGCACCCAGGATCGACTGGTAGTGCTGGCGAAACGCCCAATCCGGACGCGACGGCCCGCGGCGGGCGAACTTCAGCATGCGCCAGCCCACCCACAGGCCAATCGACGAGAACCCCAGGAACAAGGGCTGGCGATGCTGGATGCCGGTGCCCACAACCACCAGCGCCAGGATCACCATCGGCCACACCGCCAGATGCCAACCCGGCCGTGACACCAGCTTCTTCCAATCGCGCTTGTCGGTGACCGCACGCCAGGCCAGCCACGTCGCGTTGCCGGTGATCGCCATCAGGTAGGCCAGGAACAAGGCCGACAGCGGCTGCTGACGGAAGAAAGCGAACTGGACGGTGATCGGCAGCGCGGTAACCACGATCACTGCCATCGCTACCAGATACACCTTGCCCAGCGCACGATGCCGCGGCGAACCCTTCTTCATGAACGCCGCCGACCAGAAGCCGACCAGGGCGACCACGCCGGCCAGCACATGCAGCGCGACGATCAGGGAATATCCAGGCATGGGGAGCTCTCTCCAGTGACGGCCGGCGGAGTGCGATGGCCTGTGCACAGCGTGCGTGAGCCGCTGCGGCCACAGCAGTCGCGGCAGTCATTGATCGACCCTGCCGGAAGTCACTTTCTGCTGCATACCCCTTGCCGCTGAGGCCTGCGCCCACCAGCATGCGTGCATGGAAATCACTCCCCGTTCGCGCTGGCACAGGCTGCTGCACCCGCTCAACCTCGCCGGCCTGCTGACCTGGCTGGCGGTAGCGGCCACCCTGCCCTATGGCTCCGGCGAGCAGATGGCCCTGCGCTGGGGCAGTGCCCTGCTGTTCCTGCTCGCCTTTCTGTTTGCCGCCAGCTACGAGCGCCCGTCGCCGCAGCGCAGCGTGGCGCTGCTGGTCGAGGCAGTGGCAGCGCTGGCGGTGATCCGCCTGGCCGCCAGCAGCGGCGTGGCGCCCGCCCTGCTGGTGATGCTGGCCGCGCAGGTGGCAATGAGTTGGCCACTGCGCATCACGCTGGTGGTGATGCTGCTGGTCAACCTGGGCATGTACCTGGTGCTGCGCGACGTGCACAGTCACCCGGCCGCGGTGGTATTGATCTTCGCCGGCTTCCAGGCCTTCGCCAT
Organism: Stenotrophomonas sp. STEN031; assembly: GCF_056759975.1. Lineage (NCBI taxonomy): Bacteria > Pseudomonadati > Pseudomonadota > Gammaproteobacteria > Lysobacterales > Lysobacteraceae > Stenotrophomonas > Stenotrophomonas sp. STEN031. The sequence continues at coordinate 1,477 of NZ_JBRREA010000092.1, read as the reverse complement.
GCTCACCACGCACTACGCGCGCAGCGCCGAGCAGGCGCGCGACCGGCTGGCACTGGTCAACGCCGACCTGCTGGCCACCCGCGCCCTGCTCGCTGAAAGATCCCGCGACATGGAACGGCTGCGCCTGTCGCGCGAGCTGCATGATGTCGCCGGGCACAAGCTCACCGCACTGCGCCTGCACCTGCGCGCACTCGCTGCGCCAGCAGGTGCTGCACCCGAGCTGGCCCTGTGCGAACAGCTGTCCGCCGAGCTGCTGGGCGATATCCGCGCCGTGGTGCATTGCCTGCGCGACAGCGGCCAACTCGACATGGATACCGCCCTGCACGCACTGGCCGCACCCTTGCCGCGCCCGCGCCTGCAGCTGCAGTTGGATGACGACGTACAGGTCAGCGATACCGCCAAGGCCGAAACCCTGCTGCGCTGCGTGCAGGAGGCGCTCACCAACAGCGCCCGCCACAGCGATGCCAAGGTGCTGCAGGTTGCCCTGCAATGCCGTGACGGACGCTTGCTGCTGGCGATGGAAGACGATGGCCAGTTGCGCGGCGAACCACGCCCTGGCAATGGCCTGACCGGCATGCGCGAACGCGTCGACGAACAAGGCGGCAGCCTGCAGCTGCAACGTGCTGCTTCCGGTGCCCTGCAGATTCGTGTGGAATTGCCGGCATGAACGATTCTCCCCGCATTGCCCTGGTCGACGACCAGGCCCTGATCCGCGCCGGCCTGCGCGCCCTGCTGCAGCAGCTCGGCATCACCATCGTGTTCGAAGCCGACAGTGGCGACGCTCTGCTCGAACAGATCGCACAACAGCCGGTGCAGCTGATCCTGTCGGACATCCGCATGCCGGGCATGGACGGCATCCAGGCATTGAAGGCCCTGCGCGAGCGCGGCGATCAAACGCCGTGCGTGTTCCTGACCACCTTCGACGAGAGCGACCTGCTGCTGCGTGCCACCGAAGCCGGTGCGCAGGGCTTCCTGCTGAAGGATGCAGCACCGGAAGACCTGCATGACGCCATCGGCCGCGCCATCGCCGGGCAGACCTTGCTGCAGCCGGTAAGTACCGATGCGGTACGGCAGCGCTATCGCTACCACGCCGACGACGCGCCGAAGGAGTTGTTCAGCCAGAAGGAAGTCGCCGTATTGCGGCTGATGGCTGGCGGCTACAGCAACCGCGAGATCGCCGGCAGCCTGTTCCTGGCCGAAGGCACGGTGAAGAACTACGTGTCGACCATCCTCGACAAGCTCGACACCCGCGACCGCACCCGCGCGGTACTGAAAGCCATCACCCTGCGGGTGATCTAGCGCCACCGAACGAAGCCGTAGTGCCGAGCCATGCTCGGCAAGGGCTTTACCGTTAGCGTGTCCGCCGTTGTGGGAGCGGCGTAAAACGCGCACCACCCACCCACACAGCTAGCGCAGATAAAGCTTGGTACAGCGATGTTGGGGTGGCGGGGTTGGGCGCCGCGACGACCCGGATCCC
>NZ_JBRREA010000091.1:0-11362 GCF_056759975.1 Stenotrophomonas sp. STEN031 | reverse complement strand
CCGACCCAGTCTGAGCCCGGTCCCCCCGGCCCCCGCGCGACTGTCCCCCACCCCCCCGACCCGACTCCCCGCCCCCCCCACCCCCCCCACCCCCCCCCGCGCCCCCCCCCCCCCCCCACTACCGGAAGCAAAGCTTACCTCGCGTACATCGGTTTGAATCAGGGGCCCAGCAGCTCGAAGCTCACCGCATCGCCACTCACCGACGAAGCGCATACCCACACATCGAACAGTCCAGGCTCGGCGGTGTAATCACCGTCCACACCGGTAAAAGCAAGCTGCTGACGGTCCAGACGGAACTCCACCTCCACCGAGGCACCGGCTGCCACCATCACCTTCTGGAACGCCTTCAACTCACGCACCGGGCGTACCCGGCTGGCGACACGATCGTGCACGTACAGCTGCACCACTTCCTCACCCGTCACCGCGCTGGTATTGCGCAGTGTGGTGCGAATCACCAGCTCACCATCCCATGCCAACTGCGGCGTGCTCAGGCGCGGCGCTTCATATTCAAAGCGCGCATAACCAATGCCATGGCCGAACGCGTACAGGGCCGTATTCGGGAACTCGCGCCAACGTGATTTGAATTCCGACAGGGTCGGCAGTTCGGGCCGGCCGCTGCGTGGGTGGTTGTAGAAATACGGCTGCTGGCCCGAGGCATGCGGGAAGCTCACCGGCAGACGCGCCGACGGGCTGTAATCGCCAAACAGGATGTCAGCCAAGGCGTGCCCGTTCTGCGTGCCCAGGTACCAGGTAACCGCAATGGCCTGGGCATCGCGCACTGCGCCCTGCAGTGCCAGCGCGCGGCCGTTGCGCAGCAACACCACCAGCGGCGTGCCGGTGGCAGCGACGGCTTCGGCCAGTGCCTGCTGTGCCGGTGGCAAGGTGATCTCCACCCGCGACTGCGCCTCACCGCTGTAACGCTGCGGCTCGCCCACGGCCAACACCACCACGTCGGCGCGCCGCGCGGCGGCGACGGCGGCGTCGATGCCGCCATCCAGCGGCGCTTCCAATGCACAGCCCGCCACGATTTCCAACGCCGCTGGATCTTCCATGGCGGTGCGCACACCGCTCTCCAGCGTGACGTAACGCGACTTGTCGCCAAACAAGGTCCAGCAACCTTCGATGTTGTCGCGGTCCTGCACAAATGGGCCGATCAAGGCGATCTTCTGGCCCTGTTTCTTCAGCGGCAGCAACTCGGCTTCGTTCTTCAACAGCACCACCGAGCGACGTGCGCTGTCGCGGGCCAATGCATCGTGTTCGGCAATATGCGACTGGTCAGCCTCGCGCGCAGGATCCAGCGAACGGTAGGGGTTGTCGAACAGACCGATCGCATCCTTCAAACGCAGGATGCGGCGTACCGATTCGTCGAGCACCGCCATCGGCACTTCACCGGCGTGCACCAGACCTGCCAGATGCTGGTCGTAGAAACCGCTCTGCATGCTCAGGTCCAACCCGGCGAGGAAGGCCTTGCGAGTGGCATCCACTTCATCGGCCGCGTAGCCGTGTGCAATCAGCTCCATGTCGGCGGTGTAGTCGGAAACCACCACGCCCTCAAATTTCCATTCCTTGCGCAGCAGATCGGTCAGCAGCGCGCGATTGGCGCTGGCCGGCACACCATTGATGTCGTTGAAGGCGCTCATCAGCGACAGCGCGCCGGCATCCAGCGCGGCCTTGAACGGCGGCAGGTGCACATCGCGCAGGGTCTGCGGCGAGATATCCACCTGCGCGTATTCCATGCCTGCGGCGACCGCACCGTAGGCGGCGAAGTGTTTGGGTGTGGCCAGCAGCGAATCTTCGGCGGTCAGGTCATCGCCCTGGAAGCCACGTACGCGGGCGGCGGCGAATTCGCAGCCCAGCACCACGTCTTCGCCCGCCCCTTCGGCACCGCGCCCCCAGCGCTGGTCGCGGGCGATATCCACCGCCGGTGCATAGGTCCAGTGGATGCCAGCGGCGGTCGCTTCGACCGCGGTGGCGCGGGCAGTACGACGGGCCAGATCCGGTTCGAAGCTGGCGGCCTCGCCCAGCGGAATCGGAAACACGGTGCGCATGCCGTGGATCACGTCGGAAGCGAGGATGACCGGAATACCCAGGCGGCTTTCTTCCAGCGCCACCTGCTGGATGCGCCGGCCCAGCTCGGCACCGACGCCATTGAACAGCGAGCCGACCCTGCCAGTGCGTACCTGTTCCAGCACCTGCTCGGCGTTACGCACATTGGCCTCCGGATTCACTTCCGGAGCGAATGGCCGGACCATGTCGGCGAATACGCTGAGCTGACCGACTTTCTCGTCGACGGTCATGCGGGAAATCAGGGATTCAATGCGGTCGGGGGCCACCGGCAGTCCTTCATGTAAACGCTTTCAAGGCGGCGATTCTAGCGCTACAAGCGTGAAGCAGCCGCCGGATGGCTCGGCACTACCGCATCAGCCCCTCTCCCGCCTACGGGAGAGGGGCTGGGGTGAGGGCTGCTTTTCGCTGGGAAAGCCCCTGCCGAGCATGGCTCGGCACTACGCCCCCTCCCTTTCGCGTGGCGAAGGGGAGGGTTGGGGAGGGGTGGCTTTTGGACTTGGCCGGTGAAGCCCCTGCCGAGCATGGCTCGGCACTACCCATCAGTGATCGCGCTGCTCGCGGGCAGTCATCAGCATGGCGTCGCTGGATTCCTGGAACACATGCAAACCGAACTCCGGCAGGATCGCCAGCAGGTGGTCGAACATGTCCGACTGGATCGCCTCGTACTTGGCCCAGGCGGTTGAGGAGGTGAAGCAGTAGATCTCAAGCGGCAGGCCCTGCGGGGTCGGCGCCATCTGCCGCACCAGCAGGGTCATGTCCTGATGGATGCCGGGGTTGTTCCGCAGGTACAGCTCGACATAGGCGCGGAAAGTGCCCAGGTTGGTCAGCCGGCGCGCATTGACCGGTTCCGGATGTGCCTGCGCCACCTGCGCATTCCACTGCTGCAACTCCTGCTGCTTGCCCGCCAGGTAGTCGTCCAGCAGCGCGATCTGGCCCAGTCGCTCCAGTCCACCGGCATCGAGGAAACGCACGCTGTGCTGGTCCAGGTAGATCGAACGCTTGATCCGGCGCCCGCCTGATTCCTGCATGCCGCGCCAGTTCTTGAACGACTCGGTGACCAGCTTCTTGGTCGGAATGGTGGTGACGGTCTTGTCCCAGTTCTGCACGGTGACCGTGTGCAGGGCGATGTCGATCACGTCGCCATCGGCGTTCTGGCTGGGCATCTCGATCCAGTCGCCAATGCGCACGCGGCCATCGCCGCTGATCTGCACGCTGGCCACCAGCGACAGGATGGTGTCCTGGAAGATCAGCATGAACACCGCCGTCGCTGCGCCCAGGCCAGTAACCAGGTGCAGCAGTTCCACGCCGACCAGGATCGCCACGATCGACAGGCCGGCGAATACGAACACCACGATCTTGACGACCTGCAGGTAGCCCTTGATCGGCTTGTTGCGCGCATCGGCGCGGCGTTCGTAGAAATCGTTGAAGGCGTCCAACGCGTGCGATACCGCCATCGCGATGGTCAGCACCGTCCATGCATGACACAGCGCCTTCAAGGCATGGACCAGGCCCGGCGGCAGCTCCGGCACGATGCTCAAGCCTGCGGCAAGCACCACCGACGGCACGATATTGGACAGCCGCGCGATCACCCGCAGCGGCTGCCTGGCGTTGTGATTGGGGCCGGAGAAACGTTCGATCATCGAACGCAGGCCACGCAACAGGATGCGCTTGGTGACGAAGTTGGCCAGCCATGCCACCAGCAGCAATCCCGCCAGCACCACCGCCGGGTAGGCCATCGGGTAGGGCGCCAGGATGTTTTCCAGCTGATCCAACCAGCGAATTCCCATTACCGCCATCGCGCACTTCTCCTTTTACTCGTACCGCAGAAACAACCTGTCCAACCGCATTGCTTGATCGGACAGGCATAGCTCAGGCCGCGCACCGCAGGGCGCGCGACCGGGTTACAACAGGCTCAACCTTCGCTGCGGCTGCGCTCGATGATCACGCCAACCGCGCGCGCACCGCGCACCGCGCCGGGCTTGCTCAGCTTCAATCGCAGCCATTGCACGTTGAATTCGTCCAGCACGATCTGCGCGCAGCGCTCGGCCAGCGTTTCCACCAGACCGAAATCGGAGGCGCGCACGAATTCCATCAGGCGCTTGCTGACCGCCTTGTAGTTCAGCGTGTCGACGATGTCGTCGCTGGCGGCGGGCTTGCGGTTGTCGAAGCCCATTTCAAGATCGAACACCAGGGTCTGGCGGATGCGCCGTTCCCAGTCGTAGATGCCGATCAGGGCGTCGATTTCCAGCCCTTCGATGAATACCTTGTCCATTGCATCCGTCGTATTGAATGAATACGACATGGTAACGGCAGCAGACTGAGCCTGCCGTGGACGGGCACGGCAGAGCTGCTTGTCAGCGCTGCAAGGGCGGCAACAACGCCATGTCCCAGCGCGGGGTCACCTTGATCTCGGCCGGACCGTGCTGGCCCGCTTGCAGGCGCAGGGCACCGGCGAAGGCGATCATCGCGCCGTTGTCGGTGCACAGTGCCGGCCGCGGGAAGCAGACCCGACCGCCGCGGCGCTGGGCATCGTCCTGCAGCTTGGCGCGCAGGCGCTTGTTGGCGCCGACGCCGCCGGCCACCACCAATACGTCGCAGCCGGCCGCATCCAGCGCGCGACCGCACTTGATCACCAGTGTGTCGACCACCGCGTCCTCGAAGCCACGGGCGATGTCGGCGCGGGTCTGTTCGCTCTGGTCGCTGTCGCGCCAGGCCATCAGCACCTGGGTCTTCAAGCCGGAGAAACTGAAGTCCAGCCCCGGCCGGTCGGTCATCGGCCGGGTGAACTTGTAGCGCCCCGGCGTGCCGATCTCGGCCAGCTTGGCCAGCTGCGGACCGCCCGGGTACGGCAGGCCCATCATCTTGGCGGTCTTGTCGAAGGCCTCACCGGCGGCATCGTCGAGGGTTTCGCCCAGCAGACGGTATTTGCCGATGGCGTCCACCGCGATCAACTGGGTGTGGCCGCCCGACACCAGCAGGGCCACGAACGGCGGCTCCGGCGGGTCGTCTTCCATCAGCGGGGCCAGCAGGTGACCTTCCATGTGATGCACGCCAATAGCCGGCACATCCAGGCCCCAGGCCAGCGACCGGGCCACGCCGGCGCCGACCAGCAGCGCCCCAACCAGGCCCGGGCCGGCGGTATAGGCCACGCCCTCGATCTCGGAGATGGCGATGCCGGCTTCGTCCAGGGTCTGCCGGATCAGCGGCAGGGTTTTGCGCACGTGGTCGCGGCTGGCCAGCTCCGGCACCACCCCGCCATACTCGGCGTGCAGCGCGATCTGGCTGTAGACGGCGTGCGCGCGCAGCGCGGCCGCCCCGGAAAGCGAGGTGTCGTAGACGGCTACGCCGGTCTCATCGCAGGATGATTCAATGCCAAGGACTTTCATAAGGCGTATTGTGGACCTCTCTGACGCCCCCGCCAAATCCCGGGGGTTGCACGGCTGCGCAAAGGGACTATAATGCGCGGCTCACCGGGTGTGTCCCGGTTTTTCTACTGAGTCCCCGGAGATTCCATGCCCAGCGTTAAAGTCCGCGAGAACGAGCCCTTTGAGTTTGCTCTTCGCCGCTTCAAGCGCACTTGCGAAAAGGCCGGCGTACTGGCCGAGACCCGCAAGCGCGAGTTCTACGAAAAGCCGACCCAGGAACGCAAGCGCAAGGCCGCTGCTGCCGTAAAGCGCCAGCTGCGTCGTTCCTCGCGCGACGTCACCAAGCGTCAGCGCCTGTACTGATCGTACGCAACTCCTGAACGGGGGGCTCCGGCCTTCCGTACTGGGGTGAAAGCCGGCACGCGCAAGCGTAGCCGGCTTTTTGCGTTCCAGATGCCAGCAATGCTGACGTCTTTTCCCATATTCCCGACCCAAAGAGGTGCTCCATGAGCCTGAAGCAACAGCTGACCGAAGACATGAAGGCCGCCATGAAGAGCGGCGACAAGCACTCGCTGGGCGTGATCCGCCTGATCAATGCCGCCATCAAGCAGCGCGAAGTGGACGAGCGCATCGAATTGACCGACACCGACGTGATCGCCGTGTTGGACAAGATGGTCAAGCAGCGCAAGGACTCGGTCACCCAGTACGAAGCGGCCAACCGTGAAGACCTGGCCGCGGTCGAGCGTGACGAGATCGTGGTGATCGAGCGCTACGTGCCGGCCAAGATGGGCGAAGCCGAGATCCAGGCGGCGATTGCCGCCGCCAAGGCCGAAACCGGTGCCAGCAGCGCCGCCGACATCGGCAAGTTGATGGGCGTGCTCAAGCCCAAGCTCGCAGGCCAGGCTGACATGGGCCTGGTGTCCAAGCTGGTCAAGCAGGCTTTGGCTGGCTGATTGCAGCTGCCAGGTTTGCGCGACAAGGCCCGCCAAGTGCGGGCTTTGTTGTTTTTGCCCTTCCGTCTTTTGTGGGCGCGGCGTCAGCCGCGAAGCTGGCAGTACTGGAATCACCGACCTGCCTGCAATCTGATGAATCTGTGGCCTCGCGGCTGACGCCGCTCCCACATCGTCAGGCATTGCCGGGAAAGCTTCTGCCGAGCATGGTTCGGCACTACGCCCCCTCCCTTTGGCCGCAAGCCAAGGGGGTGAAGAAGGTCTGCTTGCGCGGCACTGCCGCGCGACCTGATGAACGACCGAAGGCTATGTCTTCGGGCCGGACGGGCTGGGGAGGGGTTGGCTTCACCGCTTCTGACGTGGATGTGGCTTCGCGGCTTACGCCCCCCCACATCGTCAGGCATTGCCGGGAAGGCCTCTGCCGAGCATGGCTCGGCACTACGGACACCTATTCACCCGCCCCGAAGCCCGGCTTTGCTAGAACAGACACCTGACTTCACACGATCCAACCGATGCCTGTAACCCGCCCCACCCTGCATTCGTTCAAATCCCGGCTGGAGCTGCTGCAGCAGAGCCTGCCGGCCGCGCTGGTGCGCCGCTTCGTCGAAACCGACGTGATGACCCAGGCGGCATCGCTGGCCTTCTACACCCTGCTGTCACTGGCGCCGCTGCTGGTCCTGCTGCTGTGGCTGACCGCCTCACTGTACCCGCCAGCGCAGCAGACACTTATCGAACAGATCGGCGCACTGGCCGGCCCCAGCGTCGCCGAGGTCGCCCGCACGGTGATCACCAACGCCAGTGCCCAGCCCGACCTGGGCTCGTTTGCCGGCATCTGGAGTCTGGTCCTGCTGTTCATCGGCGCCACGGTGGTGTTCGCCCAACTGCAGGCAGCCTTGAACCTGATCTTCCGTACCGACTCCAAGCGCTTCGAAGGCATCCTCGGCTGGCTGAAGAAGCGGGTGTTCTCGGCCGGCGTGGTGCTGGCACTGGGCTTCCTGCTGATCGTGTCGATGGTGGCCACCACCGCCCTGCAGGTGATCTTCTCGCACCTGCCCTCGGCGCTGCCGGCGGTGGGCTATGTGACCACCCTGCTGTTGTACGCACTGGGCTTCGCCTTCCTCTACCACTACCTGCCGGACCGGCCGGTGGACTGGCGCCAGGCCTTCCTCGGCGGCGTCATCACCGCGGTGCTGTTCACCCTCGGCCGTTACGCGATCGGGCTATACATCGCCAACGCAGCGCCAGGCAGCGCCTATGGCTCGATGGGCACGCTGGTGATCATGCTGGTGTGGATCTACTACGCCAGCGTGGTGTTCTTCGGCGGCGCGCTGATCACCGCAGTGATCGATGAGCGGGCGTATGCCCGGCGCAAGGCGGCGGCTGAGGCCAAGGTGGATGTTGGGGCTTTGGACTGACGGCAAGAGCAGAAGCAAAAAGCCACCCCTCCCCAGCCCTCCCCTTCGCTACGCGAAAGGGAGGGGGCAGAAGCCACTCCCTCCCTTTGCCGCAGGCAAGGGGAGGGCTGGGGAGGGGTAGCTTTGCGCTGTTGACTGAAAACCAACAAGCCCAACCCCCAGCCAGCACCAGCCCAGCCTAGTACACTCCCCTTCCCCCCTTTCATCGCGCCCCGCCAACCGGCGGCGCTGTTCATTTGCCGCATGGCCCGACTTCCCGACGCGTTCATTGACGACCTGCTGGCCCGCACCGACATCGTCGAAGTGGTGGGCTCACGTGTGCCGCTCAAGCGCCAGGGCAAGGAATACGCCTCGCGTTGCCCCTTCCATGACGAGCGCTCGGCCTCGTTCACGGTCTCGCCGACCAAGCAGTTCTATCACTGCTTCGGCTGCGGCGCGCACGGCACCGCGATCAGCTTCCTGATGAACTACGACCGCCTCGAGTTCCTCGACGCGGTGGATGAACTGGCCAAGCGCGTAGGCATGGAAATCCCGCGCGAAACCAACGCACGCACACCCCAGCAGCAGGACGACAGCCGCGACCAGTACTCGGCGCTGGATGCCGCCACCCGCTTCTTCCAGAAGCAGCTGGAAGGCAACGACAAGGCCCGCGCTTACCTCGATGGCCGTGGCGTGGATGCCGATACCCGCGCGCGCTTCTCCATCGGCTATGCGCCGGATGGCTATAGCGCGCTGAAGGACGCGCTGGGCAAGGACGAGCGGCGCATGAAGCTGCTCGAACGCGTCGGCCTGTTCTCCAAGAACGACCGCGGCCACGTCTACGACAAGTTCCGCGACCGGGTGATGTTCCCGATCTTCGATCGCCGTGGCCGTGTCATCGCCTTCGGCGGCCGCGTCATGCAGAAGGACGACGGCCCCAAGTACCTCAACTCGCCGGAAACCGCGCTGTTCCACAAGGGCCGCGAACTGTACGGCCTGTGGCAGGTACGCCAGGCCAACCAGAAGATCGAACGCCTGATCGTGGTTGAAGGCTATATGGACGTGGTCAGCCTGTTCCAGTTCGGCGTCACCCAGGCGGTGGCGACGCTGGGCACGGCGACCACGCCAGACCATGCCGAGCTGCTGTTCCGCAACGCGCCGGATGTGTACTTCTGCTTCGACGGTGATGCCGCCGGTCGCCGTGCCGGCTGGCGCGCACTGGAGTCGGTGCTGCCGCGCATGAAGGATGGCCGCCAGGCCTTCTTCCTGTTCCTGCCCGATGGCGAGGACCCGGACACCATCGTGCGCAAGGAAGGTGCCGATGCTTTCGATGCCCGGCTCAAGCAGGGCACGCCGCTGTCGCAGTTCTTCTTCGACGAGCTCAGCCGCGAGATCAACCTCGGCACGCTGGACGGCAAGGCACGCCTGGCCGAACGTGCGAAGCCGATGCTGGCGCAGATTCCGGATGGCGCTTTCGGCGACCTGATGAAGCAGGAGCTGGCGCGCCTGACCGGCATCGGCAGCACTGCAACAGCCGCCGCACCTGCAGCGCGGCCACCGATGCGCAACAACGCGGTCCCAGCACAGAAGCGCAGCCTGGTCCGTGCCGCCATTGCCATCCTGTTGCAGCAGCCCTCACTGGCGATGAGCCTGGAAGGCCATCACGCCATCGGTGGCCTGCGTCTGCCCGGCATCGAGCTGCTGGTCGAGTTGTTGAACCTGGTGCAGCAGCGCCCCGACATCAGCACTGGCGCCCTGCTCGAACACTTCAACGAGCGCGAAGAACAGGCCGCATTGCACAAGCTGGCCGCGCAGGCATTGCCCGGCGATGAAGCGATGTGGGCACAGGAACTGCAGGACGCCGTGCTGCAGCTGGAGAAGCAACTGCTGGCCCAGCGCCTGGACGAGTTGCAGGCAAAACAACGCCAGCAAGGCCTGGACGATACCGACAAATACGAACTGCGCGAGCTGCTCAAGGCCCGCGCCACCCTGCGTCTGTGAGAACAACGGAGCATCCGCATGTCCCTCTATCGCCTGCCACTGCTCCTCACACTGCTGCTCTCCGCCAACGCCTTTGCCGGTGATGCGATGTTTCGGCAGCCACGCCCCAATCTGATCACCGCCGGCCAGCCCAGCGCGCAGCAACTGCGCGACGCTGCCGCCAATGGCGTCACCACCGTCATCGACCTGCGCCGGCCCGATGAAGATCGCGGCTACGACGAAGCGGCCCTGGCCGAACAACTCGGCCTGCGCTATGTGCGCCTGCCAATCGCGGGTGCCAGTGACATCACCGAAGCCAACGCGCGCACGCTGCATCGCCTGCTCAAGCAGGACGACGGCAAGACCCTGCTGCATTGCGCCTCGTCCAATCGCGCCGGCGCACTGCTGTCGGTGATTGACGCCCGCATCAACGGCGCATCGGCGGAGGATGCGCTCACACTGGGCCGCGACGCCGGCATGACCTCGTTGGAACCGGCCGTACGCGCCGCCCTGGAAACTCCCACACCCTGATCAGGAGGCATTGCCGACATGACCCGCTGGTGGTCGCGACTGCGACCGGACAACTTCACCCTCGCCCTGCTCGCCACCGTCGTCCTGGCCAGCGTGCTGCCACTCACCGGCGCCGCCGCCAGGGGTTTCGACCACTTCACCGACGTCGCCATTGCCGCGCTGTTCTTCCTGCACGGTGCGCGCCTGCCACGCGAATCCATCGTTGCCGGGCTGCTGCACTGGCGCCTGCATATCACCATCCTGGTCTGTACCTTCGTACTGTTCCCGCTACTGGGCCTGGCAACGAAGCCGTTGGCCGGCTGGGCGCTGACGCCCGAGCTCTACATCGGCGTGCTGTTCCTGTGTGCACTGCCCTCGACCGTGCAATCCTCGATTGCCTTCACTTCCATCGCCGGCGGCAATGTGCCGGCAGCAGTGTGCGCGGCCTCGCTGTCGAGCATTCTTGGCGTATTCCTCACCCCACTGTTGATGACCGTGTTGGCTGGCTCGCAAGGCGGCATGGCCAACCCACTGCATGCAGTGGGCGCGATCATGCTGCAGCTGCTGGTGCCGTTCGTACTCGGCCATCTGCTGCGGCCGTGGATAGGTGGCTGGATTGAAAAGCGCCGTGCCCTGCTGCGCTACACCGACCAGGGCACCGTCCTGCTGGTGGTTTACGCCGCCTTCGGCGAGTCTGTCAGCGAAGGCCTGTGGAGCAAGACCCCGCCACTGTCCCTGCTCACTGCCGCACTGGTCGCGATCATGTTGCTGGCCATCGCCATGCCCGGCATCAGCTGGCTGGCACGGCGGTTGGGCTTCAACCGCGCTGACCAGATCACCATCGTGTTCTGCGGCTCCAAGAAGAGCCTGGCCACCGGCGTGCCGATCGCCAAGGTGTTGTTTGCCGGTGGCAGCCTCGGCGCGATCGTGCTGCCGATCATGATCTACCACCAGATCCAGCTGATCGTCTGCTCGGTGGTGGCGCAGCGGTATGCGAAGCAGAACGCCGAAACAACGCAACAATGATCGACACCCGGTTGGTAGTGCCGAGCCATGCTCGGCAGAGGCCTTCCCGGTAAAGCCCCTTGCCGAGCAT
>NZ_JBRREA010000090.1:0-12400 GCF_056759975.1 Stenotrophomonas sp. STEN031 | reverse complement strand
GGGCCGGCAATTCTCCCTGGTATACAGCGGGGGGCGCCCGGGGGCGGTCCCTCTATTTTTTGCCGGCGCGTATGACCCAATGGATAAACCCGACTCTGACCCCGGTTTTAAACCCGGTTTCCCCTCGCGGGCCAGACGTGCAGCCTTGTGCTGCTCACCCCGCGTGGCCTTGCGTTTGGCTTCGGCATCCCCCCCGGCGGGCAAGGCCGGCGGCGCTGACAACAGCGCCTTGCCGAAGCTCTCGTCCTCGCCCATAGCCCAGCCCAGCTCCTCGCACAGCAGGCGCAGCTGGCGATGCAGCTCGCGCCATTCGCGCATGCGCAGGAAGCCGAGGAAGTGGCGCCCGCACCAATCACGCAGCTTGGACTGGGTGAGCTCTTCGTGGGCATCGCGGTAGGCATTCCACAACCGCAGGATGCCGATGAACTCGGAGCGCGCGTCGGCAAACAGGGCATGGGCGTTGTCGGCCGCCTCGCGCGCTTCCGGTGGCCGCTCGCGCGGATCCTGGATACCGAGGAAGGAAGCAATCACCAGCATCTCGCGCAGGCAACCGCCCTTCTGTGCGGCCACCAGCATGCGCGCCAGTTTGACGTCCACCGGCAAGCGCGCCATCTGCCGACCGATGGCGGTGAGCTTGCGCTCGTCGTCGATCGAGCCGAGCTCCGCCAACTGCTGCCAACCGTCGGCAACCGCGCGCTCGTCTGGCGCTTCAAGGAACGGGAATTCGTCGATCTTGCCCAGGCCCAGCTGCAACATGCGCAGGATCACGCCGGACAATGAGGAACGGCGGATTTCCGGGTCGGTGAACTCCGGCCGGCTGAGGAAGTCGGCTTCCGAATACAGCCGGTAGCACACGCCCTCGGAGATACGACCGCAGCGGCCCTTGCGCTGGTTGGCGCTGGCCTGCGATACCGGCTCGATATGCAGGCGATCAAGCTTCTGCCGCGGGCTGTAACGCTTGACGCGTGCATAACCCGGATCGACCACGTAACGGATGCGCGGCACGGTCAGCGAGGTTTCGGCGACATTGGTGGTCAACACCACGCGCCGCTTCGGGCCAGGATTGAATACCCGGTCCTGGTCCTTGGCCGACAAGCGTGCATACAGCGGCAGCACTTCGGTTTCGCGGTATTTGCGTCGCTCCAGCGCCTGGTGGGTATCGCGGATCTCGCGCTCACCCGGCAGGAAGATCAATACGTCGCCGCGTGCATCGCTGCGGGTGATTTCATCGACGGCAGCCACAATGGCCGAGACCGGATCCATCGCCGATTCGCTGTCCGCTTCGGCCCGTTTGCCACGTGCTGGAGCGGTAGCGCTGTCGGCACTCTGCCCGACCTCGTCCAGCGGCCGGTAGCGCACTTCCACCGGGTAGGTGCGGCCTTCGACATTGACCACCGGCGCATTGTCGAAATGACGCGAGAAACGCTCGGTATCGATGGTGGCCGAGGTCACGATCAACTTCAGGTCCGGGCGCTTGCGCAGCAGCTGCTTCAGGTAACCGAGCAGGAAGTCGATATTGAGGCTGCGTTCGTGGGCCTCGTCGATGATCAGGGTGTCGTAACGCGACAACCAGCGGTCCGAAGCGATCTCGGCCAGCAGGATGCCGTCGGTCATGAACTTGATGCGGCTGTCCTCACCGACCTTGTCGGTGAAACGCACCTGGTAGCCGACCACCGTCCCCAATTCGGTCTGCAATTCTTCGGCCACGCGGGCGGCCACCGCGCGGGCGGCGATGCGGCGCGGCTGGGTGCAGCCGATCATGCCCGCCTCGCCCCGGCCCGCCGCCAGGCACAGTTTCGGCAGCTGGGTGGTCTTGCCGGAGCCGGTTTCACCCGCGATCACCACCACCTGATGGCTGCGGATCAGGGCACTGATCTGCTCGGCCTCACGCGCTATTGGCAACGCTTCGTCCATGGTGATGGCGATCGGGCGCGCGGCGCGCTGCTGTCGCTGCGCCTGCGAGCGCTGCAGCGACTGCTGGAACGCCTGTTCGGCCGCCGCATCCGCGGGCTTGCCCTGCCAGCGTGACAGCAGCCCCAACAGGCGCCCGCGGTCACGGCTCATCCCCCCGTCAATCGCGGGTCGGGCGGCGCGCAGGCGCGCGGATAGGTCTTTTTCGATAGCGCTCATCAATCGTTCAATGTGAAAACTTGAAATACAGGTATGGTGCCCAGAGCGCTATTGTGAAGCCATTCAACCCGCCAAGGAGAAAAGCGTCATGGCCAAGGCCAAGAACAGCAGCAAACCAGAAGCCGGAAAGAAGAAGCTGGCCGCCGCCGCATCCGTCCCGACGACGGATGCCGGGAAGAAGAAACTGGCAGCCGCCGCACCCTCGGCACCCGCTGTCGATATCGGGATAAAGGGGGCGGATCGCAAGAAGGTCGCCGACGGCCTGTCGCATTTCCTGGCCGATTCCTACACCTTGTACCTGAAGACCCACAATTTCCATTGGAACGTCACCGGGTCGATGTTCAATTCGCTGCACAACATGTTCATGGACCAGTACACCGAGCAGTGGAATGCCCTGGACGAGATCGCCGAGCGCATCCGCGCGCTGGGCTTCAACGCACCAGGCTCCTACCGTGAGTTCGCCGCGCTGACCTCGATCCCAGAGGAGCCGGGCCTGAATGACAGCGCCGATTGGCGCGAGATGGTGCGCCAACTGGTGGTCGGCAACGAAGCGGTCTGCCGCACCGCACGCAAGGTCCTGGACCAGGCCGATGACGCCGACGACGCGCCCAGCGAAGACCTGTTGACCCAGCGCCTGCAGATCCACGAAAAGTATGCGTGGATGCTGCGCTCGTTGCTGCAATAGCTGCAATAACGGGTTCGACAGGCCCCCTTGACTCAAGGGGGCTTTGCCGCAGGTGGATTGCAACGCCTGTCTGTAGTGCCGAGCCATGCTCGGCATGGGTTTTACCGGCAAGGCCTCTGCCGAGCGTGGCTCGGTACTACGGGGACTGCCTCTGCCGAGCATGGCTCGGCGCTACGGGGGTGCTTCTGCCGAGCATGGCTCGGCACTACGGGGCTTTACCGCAATCCTGAAACGGGCGTGGCTGCGCGGCTGACGCCATATCGGTCATTCGGGGCGGCCGCCAGCGGGTAAACTAGCGCAATGCCCCAGAGTCCCGCGCAACAACTGCTTTCCAGCGTTTTCGGTTACGACAGTTTCCGCGGCGATCAGCAGGCCATTGTCGAGCACGTTGCCAACGGCAGCGATGCTCTGGTGTTGATGCCCACCGGTGGCGGCAAATCGCTGTGTTACCAGATCCCGGCCCTGCTGCGTGATGGCTGCGGCATCGTCATCTCACCGCTTATCGCACTGATGCAGGACCAGGTGGAAGCCTTGCACCAGGTCGGGGTCCGCGCCGAGTACCTGAACTCCACGCTGGATGCCGAAACCGCCGCGCGGGTCGAACGCGAGCTCCTGGCCGGCGAGCTGAAACTGCTCTACGTCGCCCCCGAGCGCCTGCTCACCGGGCGCTTCCTGTCCCTGCTAAGCCGCGCCCATATCGCGCTGTTCGCCATCGATGAAGCCCATTGCGTGTCGCAATGGGGCCATGATTTCCGCCCCGAGTACCGGCAGCTGACGGTCCTGCACGAGCGCTGGCCGCAGGTGCCGCGTATTGCCCTGACCGCTACCGCCGATCCGCCTACCCAACGTGAGATCGCCGAACGCCTGGACCTGGTCACGGCGCAGCATTTCGTCAGTTCCTTCGACCGCCCCAACATCCGCTACACCGTAGTGCAGAAGGACAACGCCAAGCGTCAGTTACTGGGGTTCCTGCGCAACCACCGCGACGAAGCCGGCATCGTCTATTGCATGTCACGACGCAAGGTCGAGGAGACCGCACAGTTCCTGTGCGACGAAGGCATGCAGGCACTGCCCTACCACGCCGGCATGCCGGCCGAGGTGCGTGCCGCCAACCAGCGTCGCTTCCTGCGTGAGGACGGCATCGTGATGTGCGCGACGATTGCCTTCGGCATGGGCATCGACAAGCCCGACGTGCGCTTCGTGGCGCATACCGACCTGCCCAAATCGATGGAAGGCTACTACCAGGAAACCGGCCGCGCCGGTCGCGACGGCGAGGCCGCCGAGGCCTGGCTCTGCTATGGCCTGGGCGACGTGGTGCTGCTCAAGCAGATGATCGAACAATCCGAGGCGGGTGAAGAGCGCAAGCAGCTGGAGCGCGCCAAACTCGACCATCTGCTTGGCTACTGCGAGTCCATGCAATGCCGCCGCCAGGTGCTGCTGGCCGGCTTCGGTGAAACCTATCCCAAGCCCTGTGGCAACTGCGACAACTGCCTCACCCCGCCCGCGGCCTGGGACGCAACCATTCCGGCGCAGAAAGCATTGAGCTGCGTTTATCGCAGCGGTCAGCGTTTCGGCGTCGGCCATCTGATCGATATCCTGCGCGGCAGTGACAACGAGCGCATCCGCCAGCTTGGCCACGACAAGCTCAGCACCTATGCCATCGGCAATGACCTTGACGCACGCGCCTGGCGCGGGGTATTCCGGCAACTGGTGGCCGCCAGCCTGCTGGAGGTGGACCCGGAAAGCCACGGTGGCCTGCGCCTGACCGACGCCAGCCGCGATGTGCTCACCGGCCGCCGGCAGATGATGATGCGCCGCGATGCGGCACCACCCCGCGAACGCGAACGCGGCGGCCCGCGTACCGGCGTGCCGGTGCAGGCCGGCGATCTGTCGCTGTTCCAGGCCTTGCGCGGCCTGCGTGCGGAACTGGCGCGCGAACAGAACGTGCCCGCCTTCGTGATCTTCCACGACAGCACCCTGCGCAACATCGCCGAACAACGCCCGACCAGCGTCGAGGCGCTGGGCAAGGTCGGTGGTATCGGCGGTAGCAAGCTGGCCCGCTATGGCCAGCGCCTGGTCGAGATCGTCCGCGAACAGGGTTGAACCCGGCGCAGCCGCGTTCGCTCGCTAGCGCCGGGACAGATTCTGTTCGGCCAGCAGCAACAGGCCTTCCACCTTGCGACGGTCGGCTGATCCTGCAACCTGCAGCCGACCGATCTGCAGCAACACCCGCTGCAACTCCTCCTTGGCCAGCTGCGCATGGCCCAACTGCAGCAGGCACTCAGCCAGGGCCAGGCCCGCCGCTGCCACCGCCGCACTGTTGCTGCCCTGGTTGGCGCTGGCATATTCCAGCGCGGTCCTGCGCAAGGCCAAGGCATGTGCGCCCTCGCCCATCCGTCCCGCCAGATCGGCGCGGATGGTCAACAGCCGTAGCTGCAGGTCTTCCGATATCGGCAAACGCATTTCTTCCAGCAACTGCCGCGCCTGCGGCAACTCGCCGTTGCGCACATGCCAATCGATCCGGTTCAGGCGTGCCTCCAGCCGCCCCGGCGCGTCCTCCGGCAGACTCAAGGCCAACCCCTTGTCCGCGTGCATCAACATCGGACCGGCCTCGCCCATCCGTCCGCTGCGCATGAGCAGCAGGCCCAGCCCGCTCTCCGCACGCAGCGTGGTTGGTGACTCCTCACCCAGCTTCTGCCTGCGGATCAGCCACGCTTGCCGGTACAAGCCCTCCGCTGCACTGAAGTCACCGCGCAGCTCCTTCAACGAGGCGTAGTTGTACAGCCCCATCGAATACTCGACCGAGTCCGGACCATCCAGCCGCGCGCTCAAGGCATTGCGTTTCTGGTACTGAAGTTCAGCCGCGGCGTGTTCGCCCGAGTCGCGGTACAGATCGGCCAGCCCGTCGTGTTGCAGGCGTACGAAACTGCTCTCCGCACCATACAACTCCAAGGCGTGCTGCATGCCTGACTGCAGCAGCGGCAAGGCCTCCTCATACTTGCCCTGCTCCCGGAAAATCTGCGCCAGGCGCGTTTCTGCTGCCAGCGCGAGGGTGGTACGCCGACCATGCAGATTGTCCAGCATGTGCCGGAACTCCCGCTCCGCCGATTGCTGCCGACCCCACCGCAGGTATAGCAGGCCCTTGTTGTAGGACAGTTCGCTGATCTCGGCCGTCACATCCACGTCTGTCGCTTGCTGGTACAGCGATACCGCCTGGTTGAACGCGGCCTCACCCAGGTCGAAATGCTGCTGGTTCACCAGAGCCAGGCCTTGCGCGGCGTACAGGCGCGCCTGCACCAGCGCCGGTCCCCTGCGGCCCAGCAGATCCAGGCCCTGGGTCGCCAGTTGCCTTCCCAGCTCGCCGTCGCCATCCAGGGTTTTCTGTACCGACAGATCCGCCAATACGTTCGCCGCATCCACCGGCCGCGCCACGCGTGGGTCCATGAAGCCACCGTAGGCCTGTTGCAGCAGCCTGTCGGCCTGATGCGAAACCCCCGCGTTCTGATAGGCAACGCCCAACACCGCACGCATCCGCGCCAGCTGCGCCGGCGCGTCCGCCAGGTCACGTGCAACCTGCAACGCCGCCTTGTCCAGCAATTGCCGCGAACTCAGCTGTTCGGCGCCGCGCTCGGTACGCAGGAATGGATCAGCGGTCTCGAACATGCCGACCATGAAGTTGCTGACCTGCTGTGCGACTACCGCCTCCTCCTGGGCTTGGCGCCGGGTCTCCCACAGGCCCAGCACGAAGACCGCAAGCAGGCCGGTCACTCCCGCTGCCACCGTGGCTCCCTGCCAGTTCCGGCGCAGGGCCTTGCCAAGGTGATACAGGCGTCCACCATTGCGGGCCACCACCGGCTGCAGATCCAGATAGCGGCGCAGATCGGCCATCAAGGCTTCCACCGAGCGATAGCGCAAGCGGGTGTCGGTGGCGCAGGCGCGTGCGGCGATGGCATCCAGATCACCGCGCAGCCGCCGCCGCCAGGGCAGATCCGCAGGCGCGGATGCACTTGCGGTGGGTACGTCCATGGTTTCAGCGGACCCGGTCTGCTCGCGTGTGCACACCCGGGTGGACAGCAGCTCCACCAGCATGACGCCGAGACTGTATACATCGCTGGCCGCACCGACGCTGTGGCCGGCGATCAGTTCCGGACTGGCATAGCCGGGTGTGCAATAGCCGGAGTCGCGCTTTTCACGCGCCTCGTTCAGCAGCCGCGCCAAACCGAAATCCAGCAGGATTGGCTGACCATTGGCCTGCACGAGGACATTGCGTGGCTTCAGGTCACAATGCAGCACCAGTTGTTCATGCGCCGACTGGACGATGGTGCAGATCTCCAGGAACAGCGCCAACCGTTCCTGCAGTCCCAGTTCGCGCTCGCCACACCAACGGTCCAGCGGTAACCCATCGATGTATTCCATCACCAGATAGGGATGGCCATCGGGCGTGGTGCCACCGTCGTATAGACGCGCGACGTTGGGCAACTGCAGGTCGGCCAGCACCTGCCGCTCGCTACCCAGCAATTCCACCTCGGTTGCACCTGGCATGCCGTGCAACAGTTTGATCGCGACCGTTCGCTGGTACAGGCCATCGGCGCGCTCAGCCTTGAACACGGTACCCATGCCGCCGTGCGCGATGCGCTCGGTCAGCCGCCACGGCCCAAGCCGTTCACCGACGCCAAGCTCGGGCGCCAACGCCCGTGCCAACGCCGTGTCCAGGCGGTTGCTGACCCGGCTCAAGCCCACGGTCTGCGAGCGCAGCAGCTGCAGCACCTCCTCACGTACAAGCGGGTCGCCGCTGCCTGCAGCGATGGCCTGCGGCCATTGTTCGCGCGGCAACTCGCAGACAGCATCAAACAGCTCGCGGATCTGCTGCCAACGCTCGCCCCCCACTACACCGCCCCCGCCATCACGACTCAGCGCAGTTGCCGGTTCAACCAGGCCCGCGCAAAGCGCAGGTCGCGGTCAACCGTGGGCGCGGACACATCCAGCACCAGGGCGATCTCGTCGCGGCTCATCCCACCGAAGTAGGTCAACTCGATGGTGCTCGCGGCGCGTGGTTCCAGCTCGGCCAATTGATTCAATGCCTGGTGCAGGGCCAGCACGTCATAGCCGATATCAGCCTGGTCAGGCACCTGCTCGGCATGCGACAAGGTCAACTGCTCGGCATTGCCGCCGCGCTTGTCCGCGGCACGTGCGCGCAGATGGTCGACCAGCACCGAGCGCATCTTCAATGCGGCGATGGCGACGAAGTGGGTGCGGTCCTTGTAGTCGGCATCGGCGCCGAGCAAACGCATCAGCGACTCATTGACCAGCGCCGCCGGTTGCAGGGTGCCATTGGTCTGTTGCGACAGGCGATTGCGGGCAATCAGCATCAGGTCCGAATACAAGGCTTCGAACAGATGCTCGCGCGCATCCATGTCGCCTTGTTGCCAACGCTGCAGTAGTTGAGTGATCTGCTTGCTCAATCCCGTCCCCAGTGCCTGGACGCCCGTCAAGGCGACCGCCGCTGCATCCGACATATTAGGACCAGACCCCGGGACTTCCAACCACGGTTGCCGTCGCAACGCTTTGCCGCGCACTTCATTTGCCCTGCCCGACGCCGCCCACAAATGGAGACAGCGATCACATGCTGCCCGGGTGACTGGCTGTCGGCCGATGCCTTTTGGCGGATGTCGGTCGCGCAACGCTCCGATAGCCGGCCAGTTTGACCAGACGGACCCATACGCTTGACAAAGTCCTCGGCCAGACCGGAATCTGCGCGACTTCGCGCCAGACAAGCGCTACATCGGCGGGTTTCATGCAGCAGGGAGTGATGCAGGGCATGTGGGGGAAAAGCATTTTGATCGGCGCGTTGTGGATGTGCGCAACGCAGGCAGCCATCGCACAGGCACAGCCCTTTGATCCGGGCGCACACAAGGGTCCCCGGCAAGGGACGCAGAACGAGGTGGCCGTGCTCGGCACCGCGCATCTGGCCGGATTGCCGGAGACCTTCGACGCCTCCGCCCTCGATGCACTGATCGACCGGTTGGCCGCATGGCGGCCGCAGGCGATCGCCATCGAGTCGGTTTCAGGGCAGCAATGCGACCTGTTGCGTCGCTACCCGGCCCGCTACGCCTTGACGGTGAACGACTACTGCCCCGATCTGTCGGCGGCGGCAAAGGCGACCGGACTGGATGTGCCGGCAGCCAATGCGGCGGCGGAAACAATGCTGGCGAGCTGGCCTGCACAGCCGAGCGCTGCCCAACGCCGTGCACTTGCCGCTACCTTCCTGGCCGCGGGAGAGCAGGATTCGGCGCTGGTCCAATGGCTGTACCTGGCCGCAGCCGAGCGGCGGGCCGACGACGCCCTGAACCAGGAACTGGTGAAGGTCCTGGAAACGCTGCGCAGCAGTCGCAATGAAAACACGCTGATCGCCGCAAAACTGGCGGTGCGGCTGGGACATCAACGGCTCTGGCCCATGGACGATCACAGCGCGGATCGGTACGGCCCCAATCCCAAGGCCTACGTGGCGGCGATCAGAAAGGCATGGGACAACCCGGCGTCCAAACAGCGGGCGGCGCAGTCCAGCGCACTGGAGCCGCAGCTCGCCACACCGGAAAAAGTGTTGGCGATGTATCGGCGCGACAATGGCGCGGACGTCGCCCCGGTCGCATTCGCCAGCGATTACGGCGCCGCACTGGAGGAGCCCTCGCCGGAAGGCTACGGGCGCATGTACGTCACCTCCTGGGAAACCCGCAACCTGCGCATGGCAGCGAATATCCGCGACCTGATGGGGGCAACGCCGGGCATGCGCACACTGGTGCTGGTCGGTGCATCGCACAAAGCCTATCTGGATGCCTATCTCGCGCAGATGCACGACGTGCGCATCGTCGATGTCCAGCAGACCTTGTTGAAGTAATACAAAGCCCCGATCTTGCGAGGTCGGCGTAGCCCGGGTACGCGCTGCGCACCCGGCGCTTCCAGCCTGCAAGCTTCGGGATCGCAGGATTCCCGTCCCCCGGGTGCGCGGCACTTGCCCGGGCCAGGTTTGAGCCACCCGTCCAGGCCGCCTGCGGAACAATCGCCTTCCCCGAAGCAACAAAAAAGGCTCCGGATCGCTCCGAAGCCTTGGCAATGCTGGTGGGCCGTGATGGATTCGAACCATCGACCAAAAGATTAAAAGTCTTCTGCTCTACCGACTGAGCTAACGGCCCAAACAAGGACCCGGCCGCAGCCGGGGCGCGTATTCTAACGCAATTGATGCAAAAACAACATCACGCGTAGTGGGTCGGGTCCGCCATGCCGGCGGCAGCAAAACCATCGGCGCGCAACTGGCAGGCATCGCAGTGGCCGCAGGCCTTGCCGTCCATGTCGGCCTGGTAACAGGACACGGTCAAGCCGAAGTCCACGCCCAGGCGCTGCCCTTCCAGCGCGATCTGTGCCTTGCTCAGGTATTGCAGCGGCGCGTGTACGCGGATGCCCGCGCCTTCCACGCCGGCCTTCGTGGCCAGGTTGGCCAATGCCTGGAAGGCAGCGATGAACTCGGGGCGGCAATCCGGGTAACCGGAGTAGTCCACGGCATTGACGCCGCAGAAAATGTCGTTGGCACCCAGTACTTCCGCCCAGCCCAACGCCAGCGACAACATGATGGTGTTGCGGGCGGGTACGTAGGTGACCGGAATGGCATCACCGGCGCCGGCCTCGGGCACGCTGATGTCGTCGGTCAGGGCCGAGCCGCCGATGCTGCGCAGGTCGACCGCGACCACTTTGTGCCCGGCCACGCCCAAGGCGGCCGCCACACGTGCAGCAGCCTCCAGTTCGGAGGTGTGGCGCTGGCCGTAGCGCACGCTCATGGCATGCACTTCGAAGCCCTGTTCTTGGGCGATAGCGACGACGGCGGCTGAGTCCATGCCGCCGGAAAGAAGCACGACTGCTTTCTTTTTCATGGTGATGATCCGGTTGGGAGAGGAAAGCCAGCACGCTGTCCCGCGCCGGGGTAAACGATTGACGGGTGACGAAGCCGGCTCAATAGCCCGGCGCGTCGTCCCACAACAACTTGTGCAACTGCATCTGGAAGCGCACCGGCAGACGGTCCGCGACGATCCAGTCGGCCAGCTCGCGCGGCTTGAGCTGCGACTTGCTCGGCGAGAACAACACCATGCAGCGTTCGGCCAGGCGATGCTCAGCCAGCATGGACTTGGCCCATTCGTAGTCGCCACGGCTGCAGATCACGAACTTGAGCTGGTCGCGGGCTGTCAGCAGCGGGATGTTCTCCAGCCGGTTGCGCGCCATCTCACGTGAGTCCGGCGTCTTCAGGTCGACCACCCGCGATACGCGCGGATCCACCGCGGCGATGTCCAACGCGCCGGAGGTTTCCAGCGACACATCCAGGCCGGCATCGCACAGCTTCTGCAGCAGGATCAGGCAGCGTTTCTGCGCCAGCGGTTCACCGCCGGTCACGCAGACATGGCGCACGCCCTGCTTGAGCACCTCGGCGACGATGTCGTCGATGTCCCACCAGTCACCGCCATGGAAAGCGTACTCGGTGTCGCAGTATTGGCAGCGCAGCGGGCAGCCGGTCAGGCGCACGAACACGGTTGGCCAGCCGGCGGTATCGGCCTCGCCCTGCAGGGACAGGAAAATTTCAGTGATCTTCAGCCGCGGCAACGGCGACTGCACGATCTCGCTGGGAACAGCGGCACTGGGAGAGTTCATATTCAATGGCCGCACCCTCGGTGCGGCACCACATCAGCGCAGCTGCTGGCCGAGCCGGATCGACTGCAGTCGGTCCTGGGCGGTACGGGCCGCATCACTGCCGGGAAAACGGGAAATCACCTGCTCCAGGGTCTTCTGCGCCTGGGCGCTGCTGCCTTCGCCAAACTGCGACAGGCCGAGCTTCAGCAAACCGCCGGCAGCCTTGTCGTGGGTGGGATAGCGGGCAACCAGATCGCTGAACTGTGCCTCAGCCATCTTGAAATTACGCGTCGCATAAAAGCTCTCACCCAGCCAATACAGGGCATTGGGGGTGTACGCGGCATTCGGGTACAACTCGAGGAAGCTCTGGAACAACTGCGCCGAGTCGGCATAATTGCCGGCCTTCAGCGCGTCGAATGCGACGTTGTAGGCAGCGCGCTCATCACCGGCCGAGGCCAGCGAACCCGCGTCACCGCGCACCGTCGGCGGGCGCTCGGCAGCAGCCGCTGTCGGCTTTGCGGCCGCAGCGGCGGGCGTCACCGCGCCAGTGCCCGGAGCGGCCGGGGCGCCAGCACCGCCTTCAAGGCGATTGAGGCGACCGTCCAGGTCCAGGTATTGATCGCGACTACGCTGCTTCAGCTGTTCGTTCTCGTGCTGAAGCTGTTCGATCGTGCCCTGCAACGCCTGCATTTCAGTACGCAGCTGCTGCAGCTGGTTGAGCATGTCGGTATTGGCCTGGCTGTTATTGACCTGCGTTTCCAGCACGCCAACACGGTCCGCCAGACTTGCCCGCTGTGCATACGCGGGCGGGGGGGGGGGCGCCCGGGGGCCCGCCGCGGGCCGCCGGCAGTAGTGGTGTAGGGAGGCAAAGAAATGGAGGGGGGGGTGTGTAATAGAGGACGTAGACAGGGACCA
>NZ_JBRREA010000089.1:0-12652 GCF_056759975.1 Stenotrophomonas sp. STEN031 | reverse complement strand
AAAAGCCCCCCCCCGGGGGGGGCGCCCGCCCCCCCCCTCGCCCCCGCCCCCCCCTACAACCCCCCCGCCCCCGCGGGGCCCCCCACTACATGAAGCAAAGCAAAGCTAACCCCTCCCCAGCCCTCCCCTTGCCTGCGGCAAAGGGAGGGAGCACAGCTGCATGGCGGCATACAAATGAAAAGGCCGGCTAATGCCGGCCTTTTCATTGCTTGATCACAACCAGGGCAATAGCCAATGGTCGACCAGCAGGAAGGCGAACAGCGCCATCAGGTAGACGATGGAATAGCCGAACATCTTCATGTTGAACATCTCGTCCGGCGGGTTCTGCATCTTCCAGGCGTACCAGAGGAAGACGATGTTCAACACCGTCGCCCCGCCCAGGTAGAACATGCCGCTCATGCCAATGGCCGCCGGCAGCAGCGTCACCACCGCCAGCACCACCGAGTACGCCAGGATCTGCTTGCGGGTATGCGGCACGCCGTGGGTGACCGGCAACATCGGGATCTCGGCCTTGGCATAGTCGGCGCGGCGGAAGATCGCCAGCGCCCAGAAATGCGGCGGGGTCCAGATGAAGATGATCAGCACCAGCAACGAGGCGTAGGCCCAATCGGAACTGCCCTGCATGCCGGTGATCGCCGCCCAGCCCAGCAACGGCGGCGTCGCCCCAGCCAGGCCGCCGATGACGATGTTCTGCGATGTCGCGCGCTTCAGGTAGACGGTGTAGATCACCGCATAGCCGATCAGCGAAGCAAACGTCAGCACCGCGGTGATGACGTTCACCCACAGCACCAGGATGGTCATCGACAGCGCGGTCAACGCGCCGGCAAACACCAGCACCTGCCGCGGCGAGACCTTGCCGACCACCAGGGGCCGCCACGAGGTACGCGCCATCTGCGCGTCGATGCGCGCATCCAGCAGCTGGTTGATCGCCGCAGCGGCCGAGGCCGACAGCCAGATGCCAAGGAAACCGAGCAGACCGGTCACCACCTGCGCGATGGTCGGCAGGCCCGGAATTGCCAGGCACATGCCGACCAGGGCGGTGAACACAATCAGTGCCACCACCTTCGGCTTGGTCAGGTCCCAGTAATCACGCCATGTTGTACGCATCATTCACTCCGGGGCGCGCAGCCGCGCCAGCAGCGTGACCAATACAAACAACAAGGCAACCGCACCGCCGCTGTGCATCACCGCTACGGCCAGCGGCAGCGCCAGCTTGACATTGAGCACGCCCAACGTCACCTGCAGCAGCAACAGCACGATGACCGCACTTGCCCAACCGCGCATGCCCGGCAAACGGAACATGCGCACCGACAGCACCAACAGGTACAGCGCCACCAACACCGCGAACATCCGGTGCGCCATCTGGATGGCGATACGCGAGGCCCCGTCCAGCACGCCGCCTTCGTAATCCACGCCGATACCGCGCCACAGGGTGAAGCCTTCCGTGTAGTTCTGCTGCGGCCACCACTGGCTGACGCAGCGCGGGAAGTTGTCCAGCGAGGCACTGCCGCCGCCGCAGGCCAGCGCCGCGTAGTTGGCGCTGACCCAGCCACCGAGCGCGATCTGCAGTACGACCAGGGCAACCGCACCGCGCAGCCACCAGCGCAGGCGCGGTGCCTCGGCCAGGGTGATCGGCAGATGCGTTGCCTTCCACGCCATCCACACCAGCATGCCGAACATCAGCATGCCGCCAAGCAGATGGCCCATCACCACGATGGGCTTGAGCAGCCAGGTGACCGTCCACATGCCGAGCAGGGCCTGGAACACGACCACCGCCAAGGTCAGCACGGCAGCGCGCGCCAGATCGATGTTGGACCAGCGCAGCGCCGCCAGCAGCAGGATCGCTTCACCGCCAATCGCCAGCACGCTGGAGGCCACATGCTCGCCACGCATATACAAAGGTATCGCCAGCGCGACCAGCGCCGAGGCGGTGACTATCTGGGCGATGCCGTGCTTGCGCCGGCGTGCCGCCAGCAAGGCCAGGGTCAGCACTTCAACGCCGAGCAGGCCGGCCAGGAAACGGTGCACCTGCTCACGCCAGGCCTTGTGGGTTTCCAGCGGGCGGATCTCGCTGGCCACGTGCTGGGCGGCTTCCATCTGGGTCTGCGGCCAGGTCACGCGGCCATAGCAGGTAGGCCAATCCGGGCAGCTCAGGCCGGCGTCGGACAGGCGCACGAAGGAGCCGAACATGATGGTGCTCGCCGTCATGATCAGTGCGAACCACGCCAGTCGGTGGAAATTGCGGTACAGCGCCGGACGCGCGGAGGCATTCATCGAACGGAACTCACATCAGTTTCAACAGCTTGGATAGATCAGCCCGCAATCCACCCGGTTCAAAACCCGGCGCATAGCGGAATACCACAAAGCCATTGGGATCAATCACATACACCGGGATACCGGCCGGGTCATCCACCCCCGGCAGCTTGCCCCGGAACGCAGGCTGGGGCTGCAGCACCTTCAGTGCCGGCATGGCGGCCACCTGCTCAGGCGGCGTGCCCAGCCACAATATCTCGACATTATCCGCGTTATGGCCGAACAACTGCCACACCTTGTCCAATTGCTGCGACAAAGTGACGCAGGCCGGCGCACAGTCAGCCGGCGGCGCCAGCAGGATGCGCCAGTGGCGCTCGCCCGGATTCCAGTCGTAGGCCTGACCGTTGGCCAGGTGCAGCTGTTCGCTGCGCAGGTCCAGCGCCGGCTGCAGCAGTTCACCGTGGTGGCGGTTGATCTGCGGCGTCCAACCGGAGAAGCGCAGGATGCCGGCCAGCGCCATCGAGCCGAAGAACATGGCGAAGATCAACAGCAATACCCGGCGGCCGCGGTTGCGGGTGGCGAGCTGGTCGGGGGTGAGTGCGTTCATCGTCAAGACCGGGATTGGAGAGTCGGGATTGGGGAATGGGGTGAAGCCTGAGCAAAGCTGGAGCAGAAGCTTGAAGCACCCCTCCCCGGCCCTCCCCTTCACCTTCGGTGAAAGGGAGGGGGAAACTCAACGACAAAGGCAGGAGCAAGGCTCAAAGCGACGGCGCAGCGCTCTGCCCCCTCCCTTGCGCGTAGCGCAGGGGAGGGTTGGGGAGGGGTGCTTTGGCTTTGGCTTTGGCTTTGCCTTCCAAACAGCTCCAACCTATCCCCCATTTCCAGCTCCCGCCTTCCTGCGCTTCTTGAACTGCAATACCAGCGCAATCAACAACACCGCCAAGGCCATCGCGAACCATTGCACCGCATAGCCAAGGTGCCGCGAAGGCGGCAAGGTATTGGGAAGCAGGTCCAGATCGCGCGCATAGCCCAGCGGTAAAGCTGGGTCCAATCGCAGCACCTTGGGCGCCAGCGCACCAGCACCCAGGCCCAACTGCGTGGCAATAGCCGGCAGATCCATCCGCGTCGCCAACCAGGTCTGCGGTTGCTTGCCGGCAGTCAATGCAGGGCCCAAGGCGATGCCAGTGGCAGGCGCAGGCGCCCACAACCCTTGCAGCGCCTGCGTGCCCTGCTCTGCGCTGATCGTGGGCATGCTGCGGTCCGCAGGCAGCGGCAGCCAGCCCAGATCAACCAGCACGACGGCTCCGTCGGCAGCGCGCGCAGGCTGGTAGACCTTGATGCCAGCGCGACCTTCCCGCAGTTGGTTGTCCAGCAGCACGCTGCCGGGCAGGAACTGCAGCTGGTCACGCACCCAATGCAGGGAATCCGGGGCGGCGGCGGCCTGGGGCAGGCTGAGCGCGGCGTCGCGGCTGGGCGGCAATTGCGCAAGCAGGGTTTCTTTTTCGTGCTTGCGCTGCAGCTGCCAGCCGCCCAAGGCGCAGAACACGACCGCCACCAGCACCGCCACCAGCCAACCCAAGATCGCTGTGTGCTGTCGCGTCATGACAAGCTGCCGCCAAGCGGGTGATATAGCACTGCCCTTCCACCCTTCGAGCCACGCATGAATGATTCGTTGAAGACCTTGCTGGTAATCGCGTTCTTGATCGTCATCGTCTGGAATCTT
Source organism: Stenotrophomonas sp. STEN031 (assembly GCF_056759975.1). Taxonomy (NCBI): domain Bacteria; kingdom Pseudomonadati; phylum Pseudomonadota; class Gammaproteobacteria; order Lysobacterales; family Lysobacteraceae; genus Stenotrophomonas; species Stenotrophomonas sp. STEN031. The sequence goes on along the minus strand of NZ_JBRREA010000089.1, from coordinate 8,676 downwards.
GGAGCCGGCCTCTATTACCTGATGATCGATCGCGGCCAGACCAAACGGACGGTCAATGCGTTGACGCGGCGTATCGCGCTGTCAGTGGTGTTGATCCTGCTGGTTGCCCTGAGCATCTACATGGGCTGGATCAAGCCGCATGGTGTTGGCGGTTGAACATCGCAGCAGCCGCACTGCATGCAGCGCGGCTGCTGACACCTGTTACAGCACGTAGACAAACAGGAATAGCATCAGCCACACCACGTCGACAAAGTGCCAGTACCAGGCGGCTGCTTCGAAACCGAAATGGTTGTCACGGGTGAAGTGACCCTTGGCGGCGCGGAACCACATCACCGTCAGCATGATCGTGCCCAGCAGCACGTGCGCGCCGTGGAAGCCGGTCAGCATGAAGAAGGTGGAACCGTAGATGCCCGAGCCCAGGGTCAGGTTCAACTCCTTGTAGGCGTGGATGTATTCCTCGGCCTGGAAGAACAGGAACACGCAGCCCAGTACCACCGTCGCACCCAGCCAGATCAGCAACTGCTTGCGGTTGCCCGCCTTCAGTGCGTGGTGGGCGATGGTCAGGGTCACGCCCGAGGTCAGCAGGATCAGCGTGTTGAGCAGCGGCAGGCCCCAGGCCGGAATGGTCTGGAAGGCACCACCGATGTCGGCCGGGCCGTTGGTCGGCCACGCTGCCGAATAGCCATCCCACAGGTATTCATTGGTGAGCACGCCATGGCCTTCACCGCCGAGCCACGGTAGGCCCATGTTGCGGGTGTAGAACAGCGCGCCGAAGAAAGCGGCGAAGAACATCACCTCGGAGAAGATGAACCAGATCATCCCCATCCGGAACGAACCGTCGACCTGGCGGTTGTAATTGCCGCCCACCGATTCGCGGATGACATCGCCGAACCACAGGAACAGGGTGAACACCAGCATCGCCACGCCGGTGAAGAAGGTCCAGCGGCCCCAGCTGGCGTCGTTGAGCCAACTGGCCACCCCGACCATCATCACCAGCATCGCGATCGATCCTACAAACGGCCATTTGCTGCTGCTTGGCACGAAGTAGACGTTGGGATCAGGCGTGTTATGGGCCATGGCGTTGCTTCCGGGTCCGTGATCAGGGAGCTGCGTGTGCGGCGGCCGCGGCGTTTGCCGGGGCCAGGCGTTCGGTCAGCGCATCATTCTTGTAGAAGGTGTAGGACAGGGTGATCGTGTTGACGTCGGCCGGCAGGTCCGGGTCAACGATGAAACGTACCGGCATGTCGCGCTTCTCACCGGCCTGCAGGGTCTGCGCGGTGAAGCAGAAACATTCGGTCTTGTTGAAGTAGCCCGAGGCGCGTGCCGGCGCCACCGACGGCACCGCACTGCCAACCAGCGCGCGGTCGCTATCGTTGCGGGCGAAGTACAGGGCTTCGTTCAACTCGCCCGGCACCACGTCCATCGTCAGCTTCTCCGGATGGAAGGCCCACGGCAGCTTGGAATTGACGCCACCATCAAACTCCACCCGCACGGTGCGCTTGCCACTCGCCGCGTGCGCGTTGGTTTCATGCGTGGTCGCGCCACGCTCCAGGCGTACGCCGAACACTTTTTCGCAGGCGATGCGGTACAGCGGCACCAACGAGAAGGTCAGCACGAATACCGCGAAGGCCACGCCGATCAGCCGGCCAAGGCCGGCGTTCGGCTTGGGTGCGGGCGTCGGCGTGGTCAACTCGCCAGCACCCCGGACAGGATGAAGCCGACATAGACCGCTACCGCGATCAGGCCAACGATCAGCGCGGTGCGCCGCGAACGGCGCCTGCGCAAGGCCAATTCTTCAGCCTGGAAATGTTCATTGCTGCTCATTGCCAGCCTCCTCAGTGCGTCACGTCATCATGTGCCAGGTCACCCGGCTTGATCACCGGCGGCACGGTGAAGGTATGCGCCGGCGCGGGCGACGGAATGGTCCATTCCAGGCCCTTGGCGCTTTCCCAGGCACGTGCTTCGGCGCGCTTGCCGTTGCGCAGCGAGGCCAGCAGGATCGCCGCCATCATGAACGGCGTCGCGAACATGCCAAACGCACCGATCGAGCTGATCAGGTTCCAATCGGCGAACACCGGGTTGTAGTCCGGGATACGCCGCGGCATGCCGGCCAGGCCAAGGAAGTGCTGCGGGAAGAACAGCAGGTTGACGAACACCATCGTCCACCAGAAATGGAACTTGCCCCAGAACTCGTTGTACATGCGGCCGGTCCACTTTGGCCACCAGTAGTACACCGCGGCAATCAGTGCCAATACCGCGCCGGTCACCAGCACGTAATGGAAGTGCGCCACCACGAAATAGGTGTCGTGGTACTGGTAGTCGGCCGGCACGATCGCCAGCATCAGGCCGGAGAAACCACCGATGGTGAACAGGATCACGAACGAGATGGAGAACAGCATCGGCGTTTCAAACGTCAGCGAGCCCTCCCACATCGTGCTGACCCAGTTGAACACCTTCACCCCGGTCGGGATCGAGATCAGCATCGTGGCGAACATGAAATAGATCTCGCCACCCAGCGGCATGCCCACCGTGAACATGTGGTGGGCCCACACGATGAACGACAGGAAGGCGATGGCGGCGGTGGCGTAGACCATGGCCTGGTAGCCGAACAATGGCTTGCGGCTGAAGGTCGGCAGGATCTCGCTGACCACGCCGAACGCCGGCAGGATCATGATGTAGACCTCGGGGTGCCCGAAGAACCAGAAGATGTGCTGGTACATCACCGGGTCACCGCCACCGGCGGCGTTGAAGAAGCTGGTGCCGAAGAACTTGTCGGTCAGCAGCATGGTCACCGCGCCAGCCAGCACCGGCATCACCGCGATCAGCAGGAAGGCGGTGATCAGCCAGGTCCAGCAGAAGATCGGCATCTTCAACAGGTCGATGCCCGGCGCGCGCATGTTGAGCACGGTGGCGATGATGTTGATCGCGCCCATGATCGAGCTGACACCGGCCACGTGGATGGCGAACACGCTGAAGGCGACGTTGTAGCCACCCTGCAGCGACAGCGGCGGATACAGCGTCCAGCCACCGGCCGGTGCACCACCGGGCAGGAACAGGGTCACCAGCAGCATGCCGAAGGCCACCGGCAGCAGCCAGAACGACCAGTTGTTCATGCGCGGCAGCGCCATGTCCGGCGCGCCGATCTGCAGCGGGATCATCCAGTTGGCGAGGCCGACGAAGGCCGGCATCACGCCACCGAAGATCATCACCAGTGCATGCACGGTGGTCATCTGGTTGAAGAACTCCGGCTTGACGAACTGCAGGCCGGGTTGCGCCAGCTCCAGCCGGATCACCACGCTCATCGCCGCGCCGACGATGAACATCGTGAAGCTGAAAAGCAGGTACAGCGTGCCGATGTCCTTGTGATTGGTGGAGAAGAACCAGCGCTCGAAGAAGCCCTGTTGGTGCCCGTGGTGATCGGAGTGGTCCACTGCGGTATTCGCCATTGCAACTACACCTCTTTATCCGTTTTCAGGCATCGCGCCGGCAACACCGGCACGCAGTGGTATCAGGCACCGGCCGCCGCAGCTGCGGCGGGTGTAGCGTCGGGTTGGGTTGCAGCCGGCGTAGCCGCAGGTGCCGGCTCGGCAGCAGGTGCGGGCGCAGCCTCGGTAGGCGCGGCAGGCGCAGGCTTGCGCGAGGCCAGCCAGGATTTGAACTCGTCCTTGGACACGGCCTTGACCACGATCGGCATGAAGCCATGGTCCTTGCCGCACAGCTCCGCGCATTGGCCGCGGTAGACGCCTTCGGTTTCGATGTTGGTCCAGCGCTCGTTGATGAAGCCCGGCACCGCATCCTGCTTCCAGCCCAGAGCGGGCACCCACCAGGCGTGGATGACGTCATCGGAAGTGATGACGAAACGGACCTTGGTATCCACCGGCAGCACCAGCGGGTTGTCCACGTCCAACAGGTAATGCGGATCGCTGGCCATGGTCGGCACGCTGCCGCTCTGCCGCACTTCGTCGGACTTGCGGTCCAGGCGGCTGGTGAAGGCGACGTCTTCACCCAGGTATTCGTACTTCCACATCCACTGATAGCCGGTGATCTTCACCGTCATCTCGGAATCGCGGGTGTCGTACATGGCGATCAGCTTGGCGGTGGCCGGCCAGGCCATCACTACCAGGATGATGATCGGGATGACGGTCCAGATGATTTCCGCCTTGGTGTTGTGGCTGAACTGCTTGGCCACCGCCCCCTTGGACCTGCGGAACTTGAAGATGGCATAAGCCATGGCGCCGAACACCAGCACACCGATGACGGTACACACCCACAAGGCCACCATATGTGCGTCCCACGCCATACGCGAGGTATGGGTGACGCCCTTGCCCATATTGAGCTGCCATTCCTTGGGATCGGCCGATTGCGCCCATGCTGCCTGCGCCGACAGCATCATCGCTGCCGCTGCCAAACCGTGTTTCAACTTCGCGCCCCACACGCTGCTTTGCTTCATTGCCTAGACCCTTGACGTCATCGGTTGCTGCCATTGCTGGCCGCGAGCAAGCCTTCAAGTGTCACCGCAAGTTCCCGACGTTCCACGGGCGCGAGGAAACTCCCCACTTCCACCCACTTGCCGCTGGAAACCAGCAGGACCCGTTCCTTCCCGGTCACCACCCGCACCCAATAAGGGTGCGCATGGAACACCGGCGAAACTCCGGCTGCGGGAATTACTTCCACGCAGTCCGGTCCTACCCGGATCTCTTCCTGGCGATTGCTGCTGCGCCAACATGCGCGCAGGGCAGCAGCCACCAGCAAGCCATGCAACAACGCGAAGACGGGTGCCAAGACGTTTCCGGACAACCAACCCAAGCCTGCCGAGAACGCCATCAACCCAGCCAACGCCGCAAACAACTGGACGAACTGCCGAGCACTGAGTGCCCGTGGGGGGTGCAGTAACAACTGCGTCCCTGAGCCATCGGAACCTTGCCGAAGCACCTGGATCATCGCAGCCGCGTCCATACCGCGGAAATCGAGTTCGATGGTAGCCCTGCCCACGCTCGCCCGGCAAGCTTCCATTCATCATCGTCATCAATGCTGCAGTGCACATCAAAACTGTGCCGATATCGTCCAAGCACGTCGATTTAGATGACGGAATCGGCACAATCAAAATCACCTCGCTGAATATTGCAAAAGCGCCCACAGGCCAGTGCTTTCCCCCTGCAAACGGACGCCCGCAGGGGACTAGGAAATCCGCCGCCGAAGATTAAAATGGCCGAATCCAACTGTGGCCGAGCGCATGAACGCAACACCTTCTCCTGATGTCGCCTCCCCTACGTCTCCGGCCCCGCCGCTGCTGACGCCCGAGCTGCCGCCGGCGCCATCCGCGCTGCGCCAGGCCATCACCGATGCATGGCTCAAGGACGAAGCCAGCCACGTGCGCGAGCTGCTGGAACAGGCCCGCCTGCCCGCTGCCGAACAGGCACAGGTACAGGCCACCGCCGCCGACCTGGTGCGCCGCGTGCGCGCACGCGCCAAGAACCAGGGCGCGATCGAAGCCTTCATGCGCCAGTACGACCTGGGCAGCGAGGAAGGCGTGCTGCTGATGTGCGTGGCCGAAGCCCTGCTGCGCATTCCGGACCAGGAAACCGCCGACAAGCTGATCCGCGACAAGCTGGGCGAAGCCGACTGGAAGCGCCACATGGGCCAGTCCGACTCGGTGCTGGTCAATGCCTCCACCTGGGGCCTGATGCTGACCGGTCACCTGGTTGACCTGGCCGATGCCACCAAGCGCGACGTGCACGGCGCCTTCAAGCGCCTGATCGGCCGCGTCGGTGAGCCGGTGATCCGGCTGGCCGTGCGCCAGGCGATGAAGATCATGGGCCACCAGTTCGTCATGGGCCGCACCATCGACGAAGCGCTGGCGCGCTCGCACAAGGGCGACAACAGCAACTACCGCTACTCCTTCGACATGCTCGGCGAAGGCGCGCTGACCATGAAGGACGCGCTGCGCTACCTGGAAGACTACCGCCGCGCCATCCATGCGATCGGCAGCGACAACATCGCCCGCGGCGGCAAGGCCGATGGCGACGTCACCACCTCGCACGGCATCTCGATCAAGCTGTCGGCACTGTACCCGCGCTACGAACATGCCAAGCGCGAGCGCGTGCTCAAGGACCTGGTGCCGGGCGTGCTGGAACTGGCACAGCTGGCCAAGTCCTATGGCATTGGCTGCACCGTCGATGCAGAGGAAAGCGACCGTCTGGAACTGTCGCTGGACATCATCGAGCAGGTGGTCAGCCACCCGTCGCTGAAGGGCTGGGCGGGCTTCGGCATCGTCGTGCAGTCCTACCAGAAGCGCACGCCGTACACGATCGATTACCTCGCCGACCTGGCCCGCCGCATCGGCCACAAGCTGCAGGTGCGCCTGGTCAAGGGCGCGTACTGGGATGCGGAAATCAAGCGCGCGCAGATCGAAGGCCTGCCCGGCTACCCGGTGTTCACCCGCAAGCAGAACACCGACGTGTCCTACATCGCCTGCGCCAAGCGCCTGTTCGGCCATGCCGATGCGATCTACCCGATGTTCGCCACCCACAACGCGGCCACCATCGCCACGATCAAGCAGATTGCCAAGGGCGGCGTGTACGAGCACCAGAAGCTGCACGGCATGGGTGATGACCTGTATGCCGAGGTGATTCCGGCTGACCGTCTGAACGTGCCCTGCCGCGTGTACGCGCCGGTCGGCTCGCACGAAGACCTGCTGCCCTATCTGGTGCGCCGCCTGCTGGAAAACGGCGCCAACTCCAGCTTCGTCAACCGCATCACCGATGAAGACGTGTCCATCGACGACCTGATCCGCGATCCGGTCGAAGCCGTGTCTTCGTTCGCCTCCATCCCGCACCCCAAGATCCCGCTGCCGGTTGATTTGCTGCGCAGCCAGAACCACGACAGGACCAACTCCATGGGCATCAACCTCGCCAACGACAACGAACTGCGCGCCCTGGCCGAGCAGCTCAACGCCGCCATCAAGCCCTGGCAGGCGACGCCGCTGGTGCAGGGCGTGGCCCCGGGCACGCCGTCGCAGCCGGTGGTCAACCCGGCCGACAACCGCCAGGTCGTCGGTCACTGGCAGGCTGCCGATGCCGCCACCGTGCAGAAGGCGCTGGCCAATGCCGTCGCCGCACAGCCGGCCTGGAACCGCACCCCGGCCGCCAGCCGCGCTGCCATCCTCGAGCACGCCGCCGATCAGCTTGAATCGCGTATCGCCGAGTTCATGGCGCTGTGCGTGAAGGAAGCCGGCAAGAGCCTGCCCGACGGCGTCGCCGAAGTGCGCGAAGCGGTCGACTTCCTGCGTTACTACGCCAAGCAGGCACGCGAGCAGTTCGGCACCGCCGAGAAGCTGCCCAGCCCGACCGGCGAGAGCAACGAGTTGCAGCTGCACGGCCGTGGCGTCTTCGTCTGCATCAGCCCGTGGAACTTCCCGCTGGCGATCTTCCTCGGCCAGGTGGCTGCCGCCCTGGCCGCCGGCAACAGCGTCATCGCCAAGCCGGCCGAGCAGACCAACTTGATCGGCTACTACGCCGTGAAACTGCTGCTCGACGCAGGCGTGCCGGAAGGCGTGCTGCAGTTCCTGCCGGGCGACGGTGCCACCGTCGGTGCCGCGCTGACCGCCGACCCGCGCGTGGCTGGCGTGGCCTTCACCGGCTCCACCGAGACCGCCCGCGCCATCAACCGCGCGATGGCCGCACGCGATGCCGCCATCGGCGTGCTGATCGCCGAGACTGGTGGCCAGAACGCCTTCATCGCTGACTCCTCGGCGCTGCCGGAACAGTTGGTCAAGGATGCGATCGGCTCAGCCTTCACCTCGGCCGGCCAGCGTTGCTCGGCAGCGCGCGTGCTGTTCGTGCAGGACGACATCGCCGACAAGGTGATGGGCATGCTGTCCGGCGCGATGGCCGAACTGAAGGTTGCCGATCCGGGCGAACTGTCCACCGACGTCGGCCCGGTCATCGACGCCGATGCACTGCAGATCCTCAAGGATCACGCCGTGCGCATGGACGCCGAAGCCCGCCTGATCGCTGCCGCACCGCTGTCCGAAGCTGCCGCACACGGCACCTTCTTCGCCCCGCGTGCGTATGAGCTGAAAGACCTGAACCAGCTGCACAAGGAAATCTTCGGGCCGGTGCTGCACGTGATCCGCTGGAAGGCCGATCAGCTGGATGCGGTGATCGACCAGATCAACGCCACCGGTTACGGCCTGACCCTGGGCGTGCATTCGCGCATCGACGAAACCGTTGATCGCATCGCTGCGCGCGTCAACGTCGGCAACGTCTACGTCAACCGCAACCAGATTGGCGCGGTGGTCGGCGTGCAGCCGTTCGGTGGCCAGGGCCTGTCCGGCACCGGCCCCAAGGCCGGCGGCCCGCACTACCTGCTGCGTTTTGCCACCGAAAAGACGGTGACGGTGAACACCACCGCCGCCGGCGGCAACGCCTCGCTGCTGACCCTGGGCGATTGATTCTAGCAGTGGCGTGATTGAGAAAAACCCCGCGCAAGCGGGGTTTTTCTTTGCCTCGCGAAAAGCCACCCCTCTCCAGCCCTCCCCTTCGCTGCGCGAAAGGGAGGGAGCGGTAGTGCCGAGCCATGCTGGGCAGTGGCTTTCCCGGCAACGCAGCAGCACCGCAATGACTGTGGAAGCGGCGTCAGCCCCGAAGCCCGCATCAATGAACACCGCCCAATACA
>NZ_JBRREA010000088.1:0-12860 GCF_056759975.1 Stenotrophomonas sp. STEN031 | reverse complement strand
GGCGGGGATCGCTCCTGCTCTTGCTCCTGTATTTGCTGTGCTTTGGTTCCTCTTTCGTACGGAGGAATCGAAGCCAGAGCCAAAAGCGATTCCCGCCTTCGCGGGAATGACGAGCCAGGGGCGAAGGCCACCGCCACAGCCAGGAGCCAAGAGCCAAGAGCGATTCCCGCCTTCGCGGGAATGACGAGCCAGGGGCGAAGGCCGCCGCCACAGCCAGGAGCCAGGGCCAAAAGCGATTCCCGCCTTCGCGGGAATGACCAGCCAGGGGCGAAGGTCAGAGGCAGAGTCAGAGCCGCTCACAACCCCAACCGCAACCTCACCTCAGCCGCAATGCGGGTGGTCTCGCGCAAGGGTTCAACCGCCATGCCCAAATCAACATCAAACGCGGCCAGCCCATCCAGCAACCGCCCACGCTCCCGCAACGCCTGCTGGAAGCGCGCCATCCGCTCCTGCGCACGCGTACCCAACAGCACGCCAACCGGCACGCGGGTAGCGCAGGCTTCCGACAGCAGGTTGACCGAGTCCGGCGTGCAGACGATGCGGTCGGCCCAGCCCAGCAGGCCGGCATAGGGATTGGAGCCATCACCGCCGTCGGCCCATATGACCCCCGGCACGTCGTCGAAGGCGCGCAGCAGGGCGGCCGTCACCGCCCGCGGGGTGCGCCGCGAGGTGGTGGCCAGCACGCTGCCGCCGTCGGCGCGGATGCGGGCAGCCAGTTGCTGGAACAGCGGCTGGATGTCGTCGTCCTGCCACGGTGCATGATCGGTGGGGCCGCCCACCAGCAAGGCGGTGCGTGGCCCCGGCAGTTGCTCGAAGCTGGAGAAGGCGGCCCGGCCCCAGGCCAGCCAGTCATCGCTGACCGGGTTGAGGCTGCCCAACAGGGTCAGCACATTGCCCGCGCGCAGGCGGTCGTGCTCGGGCACCACCAGCAGGTCCCAGTGGCGCGGCGGAATACGTGGGTCGAGGATCTGTACGGTGCGGCTACCGCGTTGGCCGAGTACCCGCAATGCGCCCGCCGCCTGCCGGCCGCAGCCAATCGCCAGCGCTGGCGGGTTGCCGGCCAGCTGCGCAAACTGCGGTCCAAAGCCCTGTGCGGCACCCGGCAGCAGCCGCGGCGACAGCCAGCGCCACGGCGCCCGTGGCAGCAGCTGCAGACGCTGCTGGCCGCCCAGCGCCAGCGCGGACGCCAGTGCCACCGCCTGGCGCACGTTGCCTGCGCGGCCGTCGGTGATCGTCCAGGGGAGCGTCGATCGTTTCGCGTATGGCATTAATTCGTTTCAATAAGGCTGGGTGTTGCAACAGCCAGAGGGCTCTACACTGCGACCTCTGATCGGTGTGCCATTGTCCCGGCCTGACCGGTCCAATGTCACGACCGTAGCCAATTCATCACGGAGTTTCCATGTCCGACATCTTCAACGATGCCGCGCTTGACCAGCTGTTCCGCACCGCCCGCACCCAGAACACGTTCCAGGACCGTCCGGTCGAGGACAGCCAGCTGCGCGCCCTGTATGACCTGCTGAAGTGGGCCCCCACCTCCGCCAACGCCAGTCCAGCCCGCTTCGTGTTCGTCAAATCGGCCGAAGCCAAGCAGAAGCTGGCCCCGGCCCTGTCCGAGGGCAACCTGGCCAAGACCCTGGCTGCACCGGTCACCGCGATCATTGGTTTTGACCTGGATTTCCACGAGAAGCTGCCGTACCTGTTCCCGCACACCGACGCCAAGGCCTGGTTTGATGGCCCGCGCGAAGGCCGCCACGAGGCTGCGTTCCGCAACGGCAGCCTGCAGGGTGCCTATCTGATCCTCGCCGCGCGCGCGCTGGGATTGGATGCAGGCCCGATGTCGGGCTTCGACCCGGCCAAGGTGGATGAAGCGTTTTTTGCCGGCACCGCCATCAAGTCCAATTTCCTCGTCAATCTGGGCTATGGCGACCCGTCCGGCATCTTCCCGCGCCTGCCGCGGCTTTCGTTCGACGAAGCCGCGCGTATTGCCTGATTGTTGAAGTGTTCCACGCGGCGTCCGTCACGTTGGCTGACGCCTTGCTTGTCCAGAATTATCCCGTCTATCACCTCCAAGGAGAGATCCATGTCCGCTATGACCAAGTTGCTGCTCCCGCTGGCCCTGGCCGCCGCCATCACCGCCTGCTCCAAGCCGGCTGACACCGCTGCCCCGGCTGCCGCCCCGGCCGAAACCGCCGCTGCGCCGGCCGATGCCGCTGCTGCTGCCCCGGCTGCCCCGGAAGCTGCTGCGATCCAGATCGCCGCCGGCACCTACAAGCTCGACCCGACCCACACCGACGTGCTGGTGCAGTGGAGCCACATGGGCTTCTCCAACCCGAGCGCGCATTTCGGCAACGCTGACGGCACCCTGGTGTACGACGCCGCTGACGTGGGCAAGTCCAGCGTGGAAGTGACCCTGCCGCTGTCCGGCTTGAACAGCTTCACTGCCAAGTTCGACGAGCACCTGCGCAGCGCCGATTTCTTCGACGCCGCCAAGTTCCCGACCGCTACCTTCAAGAGCACCAAGGTGGAAGCCGCCGGCACCAACAAGCTGACCGTGACCGGTGACCTGACTGTCAAGGGCATCACCAAGCCGGTGGTGCTGGACGTGACCGTCAACGGTGCCGGCGAGCACCCGATGGCCAAGGTGCCGTCGGTCGGCTTCGATGCCACCACCACCATCAAGCGCAGCGATTTCGGCGTGGGCGCCTACGCCCCGGCCGTCAGCGATGACGTCAAGGTCCGCATCACCACCGAAGCCTCGATCCCGAAGGCAGAGGAAGCTGCCGCCAAGTAATCGCGCCAGCGGTTTCTTCGCAGTTCGCAGCAAACGCAAAGGCCCGCCATTGGCGGGCCTTTGTCGTTAAGCCCTGAAGCCCCTCTCCCTCAGGGAGAGGGGTTGGGGTGAGGGTAGGCGAAAGCGCGTCAAGCAAGCCACAAGCAGCAACATGGCTTCCTTGCCTTTGTAGGAGCGGCGTAAGCCGCGAAGCCGATACATCATCAGTTGGCAAAAATGCGGATGGCTTCAATACCGTCAGCTTCGCGGCTTACGCCGCTCCTATAAACCAGGGGTCAAGCAACGCGCGCTGGCATCCCTGCAAGCCGCGCATGCCCGGCCAACTGCCGCAGATAGCCGCCTGCTGCACACAGCAGCGCATCACCAACCGGCTTCAATGCGCGCCTACCCCAGCGCTGATGGAAATGCCGCGCATGCGGCAACAGCACATCCGAAAAGATCACCATCAGCTGTGCGGAGAAAAGCGCGAGCAGCACGTCCAGCCCCAATGCATCCAGCACAGGCACCAACGTAGCCAGTTCCGGGTTGGAGATGATGCACAGGATCACGACGGTGGTGAGCAAGGCGGCCGCTCGGCCGCGCCAGTGGTGGGTTTTCATCTGTCGAACCATACCAAGTAGCGGCGGGGTTGATGACGGAGAGGCGGGCCTGCGCTGCTGCACACGGATCGGAACGGGCAGGCTTCAACGATTCGAGCAGGCGCCCGTTGGCAGGAACATCGCGCGCGCCGGGGCGTCTACGGGTTCATGACTGCGCTCATCCCTGCGCGTCCTGCCGACGTCGCTTGCGCCCTCGGCTGCGGCGCCTGTGCCGTCTTCGCCCGCCAACTGCCTCGCCAGCTCGACATTGACGATATGTCCTTGCATGAACAGCAGATCGGTATAAACACTCATTTCCCTGCTCCGTGTTGAGAGTAGGTTGAGGTTAGTTCCAGGCTATAGTCCGGAAAAGCGAGCATCATTCAATAAAGTATTGAGTAAAATTCAAGTCTTATGTCCAGGCCGCCACTCCAGTTCCTACAGGGTTTCGTGCTTGCTGCACGCATGGGCAACATGTCGCGTGCTGCCGAGGCGATGAACGTCACCGTCAGTGCCTTGAGCCACCAGATGCGCCAATTGGAGCAGCGGCTGGGCTATCCGTTGCTGCTGCGGCAGGCACGTGGCGTCGCGCCGACGCAGGAAGGGCGACGCCTGCTCGACCAGATTGGCCCGCACCTGGATGCGATCAACGAGGTGTTCCGCCCGTTCCAGGCGCGGCGCGATTGTGTGTTGTCGATCAGCGCGGTGCCGACGATGGCGTCGGCATGGTTGGTGCCACGTTTGGGTCGTTTCGTGGCGGCGCATCCGCAGATCGAGATCAACCTGCAGTCCAATCAATTGCTGATCGATTTCGAACGGCAGCTGCAGTTCGATGGCGCGATGCGCATCGGTGATGGCCGCTGGCCGGGCGTGATCGCCGAGCCCCTGATCGATGAATGGCTGGTGCCGATGGCCAGCCCCGCGTTGGTTGAACGCATGGGCGGCATCGGTGCGAAACCATTGTCGGAGTGGCCGCTATTGGGTGACCCGGATGGAGAATGGGATCGCTGGTTCGCCTTGACCGACGCAGAAGCCCCCAAGCGCTACGTTGCCATCTTCGATGACTCCGAATCGCACCACCGTGCGGCATTGGAAGGCGTGGGCGTGGCGCTCGGGCGGGTGACGCGCGCGCAGTTGTTGCTGCAGTCAGGCCAGTTGCAGTTGCTGTCCGATCAACGGCTAAAGACAGCATGGTCGCATTGGTTGGTCTACCCAGAGCGTTCGACCAGTCATCGCGGCTTCCTGGCATTCCGCGAATGGTTGCACGCGGAAGCTGCCGCGTATCGTGAACACATGGGCGAACAGCGCTGAGCTTGGCAGTCAGCATGCATTGCCTGCCGACTGCGTTGTTACCTGATCCAAGGCGCAAACACGCGCAAACGCTGCGGCTGCGAAGACAGCATAAACGCCACCAACATTGCTGCAGCGCTCAAGGCCATTACCCAGACCAGCACCGCCATCGTGGCGTGATCCACCGCCAGGCACAGCACCAATGCAACGCAGACGCTGAAGCTGCCGAGGATGCGCAGCAAGCGCAGGGTGGTCGGCGATGGCTGGCGTGGCCACACCTGCAGCGCATGTACCTGCATCGACAATGCCAGCCATGCCATGCCGGCAAGGCTGCTCAGCAGTGCGGCGGCCAGCATCAGGTTGGCAGACAGCGACTCATGCATGGGCGTTCTCCCGCTGCGCGGCCTGTTTGGCATGCGCGTGCTGGCGGAGCTTGCGGGCAGCGATCATGGCCACGCACGCACTGCCGAGCAGGAACAGATCGATACCCGCCACCGGCCAATAGCCGCGCGCCAGTGTGCGCAGCAGATGGTCGCCGGTGGTGATCCAGTTCAAGGCCACGGCTGCGACTGCCATCACCGCGATGGCCCAGGTCTGTTCGCGCCACGCCGGGTTGGCCAGGCCGCGTGCCACCGGTGCACCGCGCACACCCGCATGCACGAGCGCCAACGCCCACACCGCCCAGAACGCATAGCGCTCCCAGTCGCCACGGCCGGGCAGGGCCTCGGGCAGCAGGCGGTTGGCAATCAGGATGCCCAGCGTGGCCAGAACCATGCCGGTCACCGTGGTCACGGCCAGCGCATCCACGATGCGTGCGCCTTGGCTGCCTTGTTGGGCGTGCTGGCGCTTGCGTTTCTCGACGAAGAAGATGAAGCCGGTGGCGATGCACACGGCACCGGCAAGGCCGCCGAACACGTACAGCCAACGCAGCAGCCAATGGCGGAAGTGTTGCAGATGCAGGCCGGTGAGGAACTCGGCCATGCGTGCCACCGGCGTGGCGACTGGGTCCTCGCGGATCAGCTTGCCGTCAGAGGATTTGAAGTGGATGCCATCGCCGACCAATGCGATGCGGTCGGTGCCGGCGCGGTAGACGCTGACGTAGCCGTTGGCATCGCCAACATGCTGCAGCACCAGGAAACCGACATCGCCAGCCTTGTCATTGGCCTCCCAGCGCCGCTGCGCCTGCGCGACCATCGCATCCACCGAAGCCAGCCCAGCGGCAACGCCTGCGCGCTGATGCGGCAGTCCGGTTTCCTGCGCTTCCATCCGTTCGTGCAGGTCATGCAGATCATGCAGCTGGGTGTGCCCGACCGGAAAATAATAGGTGCCGGCAAAGATCAGCAGGCCGGTCAGCGCGAAGAAGAAGTGGAACGGCAGCGCCACCACGCCGGTGAGGTTGTGCAGGTCCAGCACGCTGCGCAGCCTGGCCTTGCCCGGGCGGAACGTGAAAAATTCGCGGAAGATTTTCCGATGCATCACCACGCCACTGATCAACGCGGTCAGCATCACCAGGGCGGAGAAGCCAACGATCCAGATGCCCAGGTTTTTCCAGTCCAGGGTCAGGCCGTAGTGCAGCGGAAAGAAGAAGCCGCTGCCGATCTTCAAATGGTCGTCGGGAAGCACGCTGCCATCGCGCGGATCGATGGTGGTATAGGCCCAGATCAGTTCTTCCGGGTCCTTTGCATTGGGCACCTGGTAGCCCGCATACAGGGCCAGCACCGGGTCGCGGTGGGTGGTGTAGGCACTCCAGCTGGCGACCTTGTCGAAGTGCGTGGGAATCGGCCCGTTGACACGTGGGCGCATCGCATCGATGGCCTCCTTGGTCGGCTGCATGCGCTCGAAGGCAGGCCGCAGGATCTTCTCGAAGGACGGCATCGGTTGCGCTTCGATGCGGGTGGCGGGAATCGCCCAACGATCGATTTCGCGGTCGAAGACGGACAGCGCGCCAAAGAAGAACGCCGCCATCAGCACGAAGCCCAGCACCAGGCCGAACCAGGTATGCAGCCACGCCATTGCTTGCCGGAAACTATTGAACATGGACTTCTCCGGTCATGCGAACAGGGATTGGACCAGCGATGCAGCGCCCGCCATCAACAGTCCGCCGCCGAACAGGACGATCCAGACGCGCAGCAGGCGCTGGGTCGCGATGCTCCACAGGAACACCGTCACGTAGGCGAGCAGGCCGATGAAGGCACCGAGGAACTCTGCATCGTGGAAGTCGAGCTTGGCCGCGAACAACAGGCAGGTCGCCAACGCCACCGTGCCCCAGGCAAAGACGTAGCCGCCGAATATTGAGGCCAGCACGCGCAGCACGATCTGGCGTCGTGAGCGGGAGGGCGTGGCGATGGTGGTTGATTGGGACATGGTGTCGTGTCGGTTCGGGTGAAGCGTTGCTTGAAGCCCCTCCCCCTGCGGGAGAGGGGTTGGGGAGAGGGCGAGGGTCAGGGAGGGGGTAAGGTTGGCAGTGAAGTGCTACCCCTCTCCCGCCCCTTCGGGGCACCCTCTCCCGCAAGGGGAGAGGGGATGAAGCAAAAGCCAAAAGCCAAAAGCCAAAATCCAAAATCCAAAAGCCAAAAGCCAAAAGCCAAAAGCCAAAAGCCAAAAGCCAAAAGCCAAAAGCCAAAAGCCAAAAGCCAAAAGCCATGACTGCTTCGCTATACGCCGTCCTCAGAACCGCCAGTCAAAGCTCAACTGGTAATTGCTCGGGGCACCGTAGTAACCAATCTGGTACAGGCTGTTGATGTACTTCTGGTCGGTGAGGTTGTTGATGTTGGCGCGTACCGTTGCGTTGGGCAGCACGTCCCAGGCGACGAAGGCGTTGAGCACGGCATAGCTACCCTGGCGCACCACCATGTTGGTATAGCTTTCCTTGGTGGAGGTATCGCTCTGCCAGCGGCCACCCAGGCCGAACGACAGTGCTTCATGGTTCGGCAGGCGCGAGGTCAACATCAGGTTGGCGGTGCGGCGCGGCACCCAGGTATAGGTGCTGCCACCGTCCTGGTTGCTCATCTTCAGCTGGGTGTAGCCGAATACCAGGTTGGTGTTGTCGCTGAGCTTGCCGGTGGCTTCGAACTCCACGCCCTTGGATTCCACGTCCACGCCGTAATACCAGTAGTTGGCGGTGGCGAAGTCATAGCCGCCATAGGTGGACAGGTTTTCCTGCTTGGCCTTGAACAGCGCCAGCGTGGTCAGCAGGCGGCGGTCCAGCCATTCGGCCTTGATGCCGACTTCGTAGTTCACGCCCTTGGTGGGGTCCAGGTAGACATGCTTGATGTCGTACTGGTCCTGCGGCTGGTAGATGTCGGAGTAGCTGACATAGCCAAGCACGCTGTCATTGAAGTCCCAGGTCAGGCCGGCATAGGGACTGATATGGTCTTCGGTCTGGTTGAAGGCAACGCCGTTGTTGCCGTCGCGGTGGTACTCGGCCCAGTTGAAGCCGATCACCGACTTCAGGCGATCGGTGAAGCTCAGCCGGGTCGCACCATAGCCGCGCTTCAGGCGCTGGTTGGTCCAGTTGGATCTGGTACGCGGACCCCATTGCGGCTCGACAATGGCGTTGCCTGCGTAGGGGAAGGCAGGCAATGCGCCAAACGAAGGATCGCTGCTATCCACCGGGTGGTCCCAGGTGGTCTCTTCGCTCTTGGCGATGCTGAAGCCGAACACGGCTTCCTGCTCGCGGCCGAACAACTGGAAACGACCATTCAAGGTGATATCGCCCAGGTGCGAGCTGCCCTGGTCGATGCCCTTGTACGACCAGCCAACCAGGCCTTCGGCGGTGAGCGGATCCAGGCCGGTGGTGGTGTAGGCGAAGAACAGCTGGTCATCGCTGCCACTCTTGCGGTAGTTGTACGAGGCCTTCACCTGCCAGTCCGCACCCAGCTGGTGGGTGTATTCGGCGAAGGCGGTTTCGGTCTTGGTATCCCAGTAGGTCCAATCCTGGGTGGTGGAGGCGCTGCGGCGCCATGACGCCTGCGTGCCATCGGCGTTGACGAAGGTCAGCGCACCCCACATGTTCTGGTCGCTGTTGGCCTTCTGCCAGGAATAGCCCACGGTCAGCGTGCCGTTGTCGCCAATCTGGCCATCGACCACGCCGTAGAAGAAATTGCGGTCGGTATTGAAGCCGCGCAGGTAGGAGTCGGCGTCTTCATGCGCAGCCGCTACCCGACCGGCCCAACGGCCATCCTCGGTGAAGGGCGTGGAATAGTCGATCTCGACGCGGCGCTTGCCCCAGGAGCCGACGCTGACGCCCAGTTGGCCCTTGGCCTCGTTGGTGGGGCGCTTGCGCACGTAGTTGATGGTGCCGGAGGCATTGCCCACGCCGGTGAGCAGGCCATTGGCGCCGCGGATGACCTCGAGCTTCTCGTAGCCGAAGGCATCCATCGCACCGGTGACAATGCCCCAGTCATTGGGCAGGCCGACGCCGTCGATCTGGGTGTTCTTGATGTCGAAGCCGCGCGCCACGTAGTTGGTGCGGTTGGTTTCCCATTCCTCCACCTGGATGCCGGTGGCCAGGCGCAGCGCATCGTTGATGTTGTCGATGCCGAACTGCTGCATCTGCTCGCCGCTGACCAGGCTGATCGACTGCGGGGTTTCCTTGATATCCAGATCAAGGTTGGTGGCACCGTTGCTGACCCGGTTGGCGCGCTGGGAGACCACGCGCACCGTATCCAGCTGGGTGGCGCTGTCATCTCCCGTGCTGGGAGCGCCGCCTGTGGCGGCCTGTGGTGCCGCCAGGGCGCCACTGCTGGTGGCTGCCAAGGCAAGGCAGATGGCAGCCTTCAGTGGTGCGCTGGCAATAGTGAACGGGAACGATGAAGCGGCGGCGTGAGCCGGGCGGCGGGTGGGGCGATTGGGGTGCATGGGCGGGCCTGAACGGGGGAAAGCAGCGGATTGGCCACGGGCGGGGGCGATGCCCGCTTCCGATGCGGGGCGAAACGGCGCTCTGGCGGGCGGCGATGCAAGTGGGAAATTAAATGCGAATGATTTGCATTTTGCAACAACTGGCCCAGTCAGCAAGAAGGGAACCGCAGTCTCCCCACTTCCGTTGATGCACACGTCGTTGCCTGCGGCATGCTTGAACGTGGTCTACAGCGCACCGGCCGGGGCTTGTATGCTCAGGCCGACGCCCTCGCCGAGGTGAGCATGTCCGACCCGTCGCAAGCTGTCTCTGGACGCCGTGGTTCCCTGCAGCGCTTTGCCTGGGCACTGTTGTGGCTGGCATTGGCGGCGCTCAGCCTGCACTTCCTGCTGGCCGTATACGGTCAGTACCGGCATCTGGATCCGGCGCACTACACCATGTACTGGTCGCGCCGTGGCTGGCTGTGGCTGCATATCGTGGGTGGTGTGCTGGGCATCGTGCTCGGCCCGCTGCAGTTCCTGACGCGTTGGCCGCGTGCCTGGCCTCGTCTGCACCGTTGGCTGGGACGCAGCTATATCGGCGGCATGTTGCTCGCCTGTGTGGCGGCGGTCGGCCTGATCGCGACGTCACCGGCACCTGCGGCGATCACCACGGCGTTTGCCGGCACCGCATTGGCCTGGTTGCTGACCGCCCTGGTGGCGATGAGCAGCATCCGCCGCGGCAACATCGCAAGGCACCGACGCTGGATGACACGGGCCTATCTGGTCACGTTGGCGCCGGTGGTGTTCCGGCTGTTGTTGCCGGCCTGGATAGCGAGCGGACGTGCGCCGAGCCCGGATGCCATCGCACTGCTGTTGTGGAGCAGCTGGGTGGTGCCGTTGTTGCTGCATGGCGTACTGTCGGGTGTGTGGATGAGGTGGCGGGAAAGAGTGCCGTCGGTGGCAGCCCCCGCGGGCTGATGGGTGATTCAACGCTTAGCGGTCGACAAGGAAGCGCCACGTAGTACCGGAATGAGGCGTACTGCCATGCCAACCAGCAGGAAGGCCACCAGCATCGCAACCGCGTTCACCATTACCTTGGCAAAGCCAATCCTGGTGACCTCGATGAAGTAGTACGGATACATGCCAGTCAGTCCGCCACGAATCAGCGCGTAGATGAAATAGCCGATCGGATAGATGCACCATGCCAGCGGCGCGAGCACACCAAGTCGGGCGCGGGGCGCAAACACCAGCCAATAAGCAAGCGCACCGAGCGGCACAACGTAATGCAACAGGTAGTCGGCAAGCAGCTGCAAACCCTGCGGACTCCAGGCATTGCGCAGCAGCACGTGGTAGCCCGCACCCACCATGACAATCGAGGTGATCGCACAACCCAGCACCTCGGGCTTGGCGAAGAACCGGCCAGGAGGTGTGGCTCCGGCAACCAGCGGCAAGGTGGCTGAAAGCGCGACGAACAGATTGGTAAGCACCGTGAAGTAGGCGAGGAAGGCAAGCGTTCCATGGAGGACGCCACGGCCATTGGAAAACGCCAATTCGATGGACAGGTAGAGCTGCAGCAGCAGCGCTGACCATGCGACGACTGCCAGTGTTGCCAGCATCTTCCTGTGGAGCGGGTGAGGCGTGGTCTGCATCTGCTCTCCGAAGGAGTTCAACTGCCAAGGTAGGCAGAGTAGCGCAGTACGTGCATTCAGCCCGCAAGCAAGCTGGTTCGGCAGTCTGCAGCTACTGAAAGCCCCTCTCCCTGCACGGGAGAGGGGTTGGGGAGAGGGCGACGCAAGCACCACTGGCACCGGGGGTGAGGAAAGCTCCGAAGCTGATGCTCCTTCTAGGCCAGGCCGTAGTGCCACTCATCCCACAGGCAGGAACCGCGTCACCTTTTGCTTGAGCAGCTGCACCAGTATCGGGTCCATGTAGTCGTAGTCGTCCGGGATATCCAGGCAGATGACACGCTTGCCATCCAGATGTGCGCGGAACTTCTTCGACAGCTTGTTGCGATGGGCTTTCTCCATCACGAAGATCAGGTCCGCCCAAGCCAGCAGCTCTGGCGACACCGGCGTATTGGCATCGTTTCCAAGCCCGGCCGACTGCGTTTCAATATCCGGCCAGTCGGCGAAGACCTGTTCTCCGGTGGGACTGCGCAAGCGGTTCTGGGTGCAGATGAAAAGGACGTTGCGTGGCATGGCGGCTCTATCAAGGTCCAGCGCCTGATCAGGCGGAAAGTGTAGGTGCTGCGGCATGGGTGTCGTGGCGCAGCAACATCGCGGTGAACGCAGCAACAGCAAGCAGCGGCCAACCGAAGAACAGTCCCCGGAAAAGCAGTGAACCGTTCACCATCCCGATCAGCACCAATGAAACCAGGCTGCCACAGCCGAAACCGATCCAGATGCGTGTCGTGCTGAAGTTGCGCTGGTCAGTAGCAAGTACAAAATAGGCGCGCCACAATGCGACGATGCCGAGCCAGCCGCCGACCAGACAGCTCAGTACCAGCACGGCATTGCCCTGATGTTCCTGGCGTTGGATCGAGTCCAGCGCGAAGATCAGGCCCAGCGCGCTGTAGAACAACGCCACCAACGTACTCGGCACGAGCACGATGAAGCCGATCAGGTGGGCCAGCAGTTTCGTTCGCATGTGATCCTTCACGATGGAGTGCGGATTACGCCGCAGGCAGTTTCAAGGCGAGATTGGCAGCGTGTGGTCGGCTCGGCCGCTGCAGGCTTGCCGCAGACCCGTTCGGCGTCCTTGGGTCAGCGGTCAGCGGCTATCCGTTTCAACTACCACCGCAGTCCCGTAGCAGAGCACTTCGGTGAGCCCGGTCATCAGCTCGGTGGCGTCATAGCGCACGCCAATGATGGCATTGGCACCCAACTGGCGGGCGTGGGCAACCATGTCGCGGTAGGTTTCATCGCGGGCTTGTTCGCACAGTTCCGTGTAGATGGTGATGTTGCCGCCGAACAGGGTCTGCAGCCCACCCAGGAAGTTGCCGACGATGGAGCGGGAGCGCACGGTGATGCCACGCACCAGACCGAGATTGCGCACGGCGCGGTAACCCGGCAGCTCCAGTGCGGTGGTGATCATTGCGTCGTTGAGCAGGGCGGCAGGCGTACGGCTGGACGAGGTGTTGTAAGGGTCGGTCATGGTCGGGGCTGGCGGGACGCATCGGGGATTCGAGTATGCGTGCATTCCGATGCCCGGCACCATGGCCTCCGCGCAAGCGACGTAGAAGCCGGCCCGCAGGGCGGGGCGCGGGCATATGGGGTGTGAGGCCCGCCCGCCCCATGCCGCCGACGCCGTGGGGTCCCCGGGCCAACGCCCCACGAGGATGGGGGAGGCCACCCCCCACGACA
>NZ_JBRREA010000087.1:0-13048 GCF_056759975.1 Stenotrophomonas sp. STEN031 | reverse complement strand
GGCGCCGCCACATCTCCCGCCACCCGCCCCCCCCCCCCCCCCCCCCCCCCCCCCCGCTCCTGGGCCCCCCCGCCCCCCCCCCCCCCGGCCCCCCCCCCCCCCCCACTACAGGTTTGGCCTCAGGCCTTCATGCTGCCGGTGTCGATGTAGCGCTGGTGCCAGGACAGGGCTTCGGGCAACAGATGCGGGGTGTGCTTGCCGTAACTGTCGCGGCAGGCGCGGTCGAAGTAGTCGTTGAGCTGGTCGCGGTAATCCGGGTGCGCACAGTTGTCGATGACCTGGCGCGCACGCGCACGCGGCGGCAGGCCGCGCAGATCGGCCAGGCCCTGCTCGGTGACGATGATCGAGACATCGTGCTCGGTGTGGTCGACATGGCTGACCATCGGCACGATCGCCGAGATCGAACCGCCCTTGGCCGTCGACGGGCTCAGGAAGGTGGACAGGAAGCCGTTGCGGGTGAAGTCACCCGAACCGCCAATGCCGTTCATGATGCGGCTGCCCATCACGTGGGTGGAGTTGACGTTGCCGTACAGGTCCACCTCGATCATGCCGTTCATGCCGATGCAGCCCAGGCGGCGCACCAGTTCCGGATGGTTGGAGATCTCCTGCGTGCGCATGATGATGCGCTCACGGTAGAACTTGATGTTGCGCTTGAACTCCTCGTTGGCTTCCGGGCTCAGCGCGAAACCGGTGCACGAGGCGTAATCCAGTACACCGGACTTGAGCAGGTCCAGCATGCCGTCCTGGATCACCTCGGTGAACGAGGTCAGGCCGCGCAGGCCGCTTTCGGCCAGGCCGGCCAGCACCGCATTGGGAATATTGCCCACCCCCGACTGCAACGGCAGCAGGTTGGCCGGCAGGCGGCCCTTGGCCACTTCGTGCTTGAGGAACTCGATCAGATAGCCGGCAATCTGGCGGCTGTCCTCATCGATCGGCTTGAACGGGCTGTTGCGGTCCGGGCCGTTGGTGCGCACCACCGCCACGATCTTGTCCGGGTCCACGCTCAGCGTGGTCTGGCCGATACGGTCGTTGGCATGGGTCAGCGGGATCGGCTTGCGGTGCGGCGGCAGCGCGGTGCCGTAGTAGATGTCGTGCATGCCCTCGATATCCGCGGGCTGCCACTCGTTGACCTCGATGATCACCTTCTTGGCCAGGTCCAGCCAGGTCTTGTTGTTGCCGACCGAGGTGGAGGGCACCAGCGAACCGTCTTCGCGGATCGCCGAGACTTCGATCACCGCCGTGTCGATCTCACCGTAAAAACCGAACCACACGTGCTGGGCGACATGGGAAAGGTGGATGTCGATGTAATCGAGCTTGCCTTCGTTGATGCGCTTGCGTGCATCCGGGTCGGTCTGGAACGGCATGCGCATGGCGATGGCATCGGCCTTGGCCAGCGCACCATCCAGTTCCGGTGCGGTCGACGCGCCCGTCATCAGCTTGATCTTGAACGGCTGGCCTGCGGCGTGCACGTCTTCAATGCGCTGTGCCAGCGCCAGCGGCACCGCCTTGGGATAGCCGGAACCGGTGAAGCCGCTCATGGCCACGGTTTCGCCGGGCTGGATGAAGGCTGCGGCTTGTTCGGCGGAAACGATGCGGTCGCGCAGGCGCGGGTCCAGGATGCGTTCGACAGACATGACGACTACGGTTTGTTGGGGGGATGGCTGATTATCGCGGATCGGGGTGAACAGGGGGGTTCTACCTTGGTGGGATGGTCTTTGCGGTTCCAGTGCTCTTGTACTCCCCAGTATTGTTTTGCACTGCAGCGTGCAAGTTGTTCGCGCAGCCCGCAGGATCGCCCTGCATCCCGACGTGGGGGAGGGAGCAAAGCCCGCTGACAGTTCGCTGTCAGCGGGCTTTTTTATTGCCTGATCGGCGGAGATGGCGACCGCTGGCCCGCGGATGCCAGAATCGGCGGATGAACCAAATCGCCCCCGCAGCACCTGAATCTGTTCAGCCTGTAATCGAACGCGCCTTGGCCCGACTGAAGCTGGCCGCGCCGGATCCGGTGCAATGGCCGCTCTCGCCTGCATTCGAGGCCGGTTTGCGGCAACTGGCGGTTGCCAGCGATTTCGCCATCGATACCCTGTGCCGGCAGCCGGAACTGCTGCAACTATTGGCCCAGGCCGATCCCGCGCCACTGCCGCTGCCCATGCTGGACCCGTTGCAGCCCACGGCCTGGCCGACCCAGTTGCGCCGCTACCGCGCCGCCGCCTCGACCCGGCTGATCTGGCGCGATCTGCTTGAACTCGACGATGTCGATGCCACCCTGGCGGGCGCCACCGGCCTGGCCGAGGAATGCCTGCAGCTGGGCCTGGACGCGCTGGAGCAGGAGTTCGCCAGCCGTCATGGCGTGGTCCGTAACGCCGATGGCAGCGCACAGCGGCTGGTGGTGTTCGGGCTGGGCAAGCTCGGCGGCGGCGAGCTGAACTTCTCCTCCGATATCGATCTGGTCTATGCCTATCCGCACAACGGCGAGTCCGATGGCGCCCGTCCGCTGGCTGCCGAGGAGTACTTCGCGCGCCTGGGCCAGCGCTTGGCGCGGCTGCTTGATGAAACCACCGCCGAGGGCTTCAGCCACCGCGTCGATCTGCGCCTGCGCCCGTTCGGCAGCGCCGGGCGGGTGGCATTGTCGTTCGCGGGCATGGACCAGTATTTCCAGCGCGAAGGTCGCGATTGGGAACGCTACGCCTGGATCAAGGCGCGCGCGGTGGCCGGCGACATCGCTGCCGGTGAGGCCTGGCTGGAGACGCTGCGGCCGTTCGTTTACCGACGCTACCTTGATTTCACCGCACTCGATGGCCTGCGCGAGATGAAGGCGGCGATCACCGCCGAGGTCGCGCGCAAGGACCGGCTGGACGACATCAAGCGCGGCCCCGGTGGCATCCGCGAGATCGAGTTCCTGGCGCAGGCACTGCAGCTGATCCGGGGCGGCCGCGAGCCGGCCCTGCGCGAGCGCCGCCTGTTGCCGGCACTGCGCGCGCTGGTCGACGGCGGGCAGATGGCGGCCAGCGATGGTGATGACCTGATCCAGGCCTATCGCTTCCTGCGCCGCGTCGAGAACCGCCTGCAGATGCTGCGTGATGCACAGACCCATTGCCTGCCCAACGATCCGCTGGATCGCCTCCGCATCGCGCTTGGGCTGGGTTATCCGGACTGGGAAGCCTTGCTTGCAGCCTTGAACGAACAGCGCGAGCGCGTCAGCGTCGAATTCGGGGCACTGCTGGCGCCGCGCCAGGGCCAGGCGGCGCCGGACGTGCTGTCCAGTTATTGGCGGGTATTGCCTGGCGGCGGCAGCGCCGAGGTGCTGGCCGAGGCCGGCTTTGCTGACGCCAATGGCGCTGACCAATCGTTGCGCGAGTTTGCCCAGTCGCTGGGGGTGAAGTCGCTGTCCGACAGCGCCCGCGCGCGCCTGGACCGGGTGCTGCCGGCGCTGCTGCACGCCGCCACCCGCTCGCCCCAGCCCGACGCCGCGTTGCGCCGCGTGCTCGGCCTGCTGGCCGCCATCCTGCGCCGCACCAGCTATCTGGCGCTGCTGGACGAGCAACCCAGCGCATTGACGCGATTGGTCAACGTGCTGGCGCGCAGCGCCCTGCTGTCCGAGCGGCTGGTGGCTTTCCCGCTGCTGCTGGATGAGCTGCTGGACACGCGCGTGGCCGGGCCCATGCCCGAGGCGCAGGAGATGCACGACGCCTGCGCCAGCGCGTTGGCCATCGACGACCCGGAAGCCGCCCTGCGCGCGCTCAACGAAGTACGCCTGGCGCTGAGCTTCCGCATGGCGCTGGCTTTCCACGATGGCCGCCAACGCGCGGTGGACTGCACCCGCCAGCTGGCGCAGCTGGCCGACGCGGTGGTGGTGACGGTATTGCAGATGGCACTGGCCGACATGCGCCGGGCCCACGGCGAAATCCCCGCCGGGCGCTTTGCCATCATCGGCTACGGCAGCCTGGGCGGCGTCGAGCTGGGGTTCGGCTCGGACCTGGACCTGGTGTTCCTGTACGACAGCCCCGCCGGCGTAGAGGCCAGCGATGGCCCGCGCCCGCTGGACCCCGGCCGCTGGTTCGCGCGGCTGGCGCAGAAGGTGATGGCCCTGCTCGGCGCGGTGACTGCTGCCGGCCGCCTGTACGACATTGACGTGCGGCTGCGCCCGGATGGCGGCAAGGGCGCGCTGGTGTCGTCGCTGGCCAGCTATACCGAGTACCAGCGCGAGCGTGCCTGGACCTGGGAGCATCAGGCGCTGGTGCGCGCCCGTGCGGTGGCCGGTGATGCCTCGCTGCTGGCCGATTTCGAGCAGGTACGCAGCAACACCCTGGGCCGCGCACGCGACCATGACAGTCTGTTCGGTGATGTGCTGAAGATGCGCGCGCGCATGCGGGCCGAGCTGGACCGCAGTGATGCGGCGCGGCTGGACCTGAAGCAGGGCGCAGGCGGTCTGGTGGACCTGGAGTTCGTGCTGCAGACCGGCGTGTTGTCGCAGGCCCAGCATCACCCGGCACTATGCGAGCCGCGCGAGACCCCGTTCCTGATCGCCGCGCTGGCCGCCGCCGGTTGGTTGCCGGGCGATACCGCGGTGGCCCTGCACGACGCGCATGCCACGCTGCTGGACGTGGGCCTGTCCTGCACCCTGGACCGGCGCCCGCGCATCGCCACGCCCACGCCTGAGATCGAGGCTGCCTGCGCGGCCATCACGGCGGCGGCAATTGCCCAGGGCTTGCCGTTCGAGCCGGGCAAGCACGCCGAATGAGCACGCCAACGGCCCGGCCAGGCGCCGGGCCGGGAATCAGCGGGCGTTGCCGCGCAGCGGCGCCATTTTCCACAACAGGGCGCGGAACGGGGCCAGTAGGCAGACGCCGATGGCCAGCTTCACTGCCAGGTCGCCTGCGGCCCAGCTGACCCACGGCAGCTGCGAGCCGGCAAAGGCGATGGACCAGAAGATGGCGGTATCGACGGTGGCGCTGCAGGTGGTGGCCACCATCGGTGCACGCCACCAGTTGCCGGCGCGCAGCCGGTCAAACACGGTGATGTCCAGCAGCTGCGCGACGATGAAGGCCGAGCACGAGGCCACCGCGATGCGCGGCGTGGCAATCCACACCGACAGCACCACCGCCACCGCAAAACCGGCCCAGGCAACGCGGCGTGCCGCCTGCGGGCCAAAGCGGCGGTTGATCAGGTTGCTGACCAGGAAGGCGATCGGGTAGCTGAACGCGCCCCAGGTGAGCCAGTCATTGATCGGGTACTGCACCAGCACGTTCGAGCCCAGCACCACGGCCCCCATTGCCAGCACGGCCAGCAATAGTGAGGTTGGGGTCAGCGGAGCGAAGCGGATGGACGGATGTGAGGACATGAACGGGCACAGGCAGCGCCGCCAGGCACTGCATCGATAGAGGAGGGGAAGGGCCGTGCCCGGGAGGGCAGGTCAGTGGCCATTGTAGCGGCTGTGGCCGAGACGGATGTCAAGGCGGCAGGCGTGCATACGGCCTGCGATCCAGAGAACCAGAGCCCCTCTCCCGCACGCGGGGTGAGAAGGGCTGCTTGCGAACCAAAGGTTCGCAGCCATTCGAACGACCTTGCGCCAGCGCAAGGGCCGGGGCGCGGAGCGGGGGTTGGGGTGAGGGTGGCTTTTGCCTGTGCGTTTGGCCGGGCTTGTATAGAGGCTTCAAGAAGCAAAAGCCCAACGCCCAAGCCAAAGCCAAAGCCAAAAAACCCTCATCCGCCCCCCGCCTTCGCGGGGGCAGGCTCTTCGGGCACCTTCTCCCGCTTGCGGGAGAAGGGAGGCATCAGACTTTTCTACGATCTGCAGCCTTCAAGCACCACAGCCTCAAAGCACTACACCCTCAAAGCTTCCCGCTATGACTTACCGACGCCGCCTCAATCGCCGGTACAAAGGTAAGCACCGCACCATCTTCCGCACGCAACATCCAACCCGCACCCTGTGGGCTCGGTGTAAACGCCACGGTCTGCCCGAGCACGAAGTTGGCGGCCGGGTTGTCCTCGCGCTGCGGCCAATGCAGTGATGCGGTGTTGGCCGCATCCAGGGGATCCGCCAGCGCGACACTGCGGCCGCCATCGGCATCCTCGGTAATCGCTTCGACCTTCATGTCCGGCAGCGGGCCGGCGCTGATGCGACCTGCCTGGCGTCCAGTGGAGGCCGTGGACGACTTGTCGGCAACCGATGCGGCCAGCAGCAAGGGGGCGGACACCAGCATCGATGCGCCGGCCGAGGTCACCAGCGTGGAGACCTCGGATCGATTCAAGCCGTCACCGGCATAAGCGGGTGCGATTGCCAACAGCGCACTGATGGCTGCGCCGCAGGCCAACAGGGAAAACGTTGATTTCATGGGGGCGTTCCTCAAGTACCGCGAATAAAAAATCAAAGCGTGCCGGTGCGGCTTTCATCCACCGCCTCGATGGTGGGCACGAACGCCAGCGCCGCACCTTCCGGGTTGCGCAGCATCCAGCCTGCACCTTGCGGGCTGGGCTGGAACGCGATCTTCGTACCCACGGTGAAACCTGCAGCCGGGTCATCCTCGCGCTTTGGCCACTGCAGGGTCGCGCGGTTCTCGACGTTCGCAGGGTCTTCGAGAACGACGCGACGACCACCATCGGCGGCGGTATCCACGGATTTGACCTCCAGATCCGGCAGTTTCCCGGCACTGGCGCGGCGCTTTTCGTCGCGGCGTTCGCTGGATTCCTTGGACATGTCGGCCGCGCCGCGCACACCTGCGGCGGACAGGAAGATGGGGCCGGACACCACCATCACCACGCTGGAGCCGGTCACCAGCATCGAGACCTCGGAGCCATTGAGGTGAGGTTCGCCGGCCCGCACCTGGGCTGGAGCCACGGCCAGGGAAAGGGTGACGGCAAAGGCGAGGGCACTGCGCTTGATCAAGTGGTTCATGGCGTGGCTTCCTGTTGTGGCATGGGGGCTTGCCTGTTGCTTCCGGCCATCGCCGGTACGGGTATCTGATGGGCAACGGCGAGTTCGCGCTCCAGCGCACCGCTGCGGTGCAGGAAGTCGAACACCGACTCGACAGTCACCACCGAGTAGTTGCCGGAAATGCGCTCGCTGGCCGGGTGGTCGGTGACCGCCACGTTGTCGGCAAGGAAGCGTGCGCCCAGCCGCTTGCCGATGCCGATGTGCATGCGTGATGGCGTATAGCCTTTCTGCTTGAGCCATGCCAAGGCGGTATCGCGGTTGTCCAGCGCAGTGTCACCGGCCGCCTGTGCCATCGCCGCAGCTGTGACTTCCAGGATCCACTGGTTGGAATTCTGATACTCGCTGCTGCCGGGGTAGGCCAGCATGCTGTAGCGCGGTTCATGCAGTGCGCGTGCCTGTGGCGCGGCACCGGCGAGCAGGGTCTTCAGTGCAGCACGTACTTCTGGCGTAGGAATGCCGACGCGCAGGTCGGTGGTGATCGAGCTCTCGCCGACCAGGTTGACCAGGCCTTCGCGATACAGGTCCGAGCTGTCGGTCTTGCAGCGGTTGAGCAGGTGCACTACGTCCCAGCTGCCGCTGTCGTTGCGCACCAGGAAGGCGAGGTGGCTGTGGCGCAGCCCGTACTTGCTCAGGTCCTGGCCGCCGCGCGCAGCGATAGCCACATCCACGCCGGGCAGGGCGTCGAGCGTATCGGCGGTGACCGCGGCCATGTCGAACATGGCGGCAATGGTGGTCGGCGGTGGATAGCGCGGGCTGCAGGCCGGTTGCGCGAATACCGGGGCGGCGAGGGTGGCCAGGCTCAGTGAGGCGGCCAGCAATAGTGTCGTGCGAGGTTTCATCGGCGCGCATCCTTGCATGGGGGTTGGGAAAGATTCGTTAGGAGCCGATGCAGGTGCGACGAGCCGACACCTGCCGTTGGCGGGATTTTCGTTCACGGCTGCTTCCATTGCGCGTGCAGCAGGCCGGAAACCGCAAAACAGGCCGGCGCATCCTTGTTGGACAACACGATCACCGTCTCGCCGGTTGCCGGGTAATGGCGCACGTCGGTGCAGACACCGTCGGTGCTGCCACCATGGCCCCAGCGGAAGTCGCGGGCCGGCACGTCCTTGCCGTAGCCGGTGGCAAAAAAGCCCAGGCCCATGAACTCGCGCTGGGTCTGGGTGGCTTGTTCGAACAGCGCTGCTGGCAGCAGCTTGCCGCCATTCAAGGCTTGCACGAAGCGGAACATGTCACGCGCATTGCCGACTTCGCCACCGGCGGGCAGGCCACGGCTGGGTTGGGTGGCGCAGTTGCGCACGCGCTTGCCATCCACCTCCACATAGGCCCGTGCCAGATCGGCGGCGGGATCGTCGCAAGCCACGAAGCCGGTATGTTGCATGCCGGCCGCTTGCAGCACGTGCTGGCGGATGTAGCTCTCGAAATCCTGTCCGGAGAGGACTTCCAGCATCCGCCCCAATACCAGGTAACCAAAGTTGCCGTATTTCTGCGCGCTGCCAGGTGCGAACTCCGGTGCACGCCCGGCATGCAGCGCGACCATGTCCTCCAAGCTGCGCAGGCGCGCGCGATCGGCACTGTGTTCTGCACCAAACAGTTCATCGATATCCCCTGCACCGGCGCTATGTGTCAGCAGCTGGCGCACGCTCACCTCATTGGCGAACTGGCGGTTGGGGTAGTCCTTGAGCACCTCACCGACTTTGCTGTCCAGGCTGAGGCGACCGGCGGCGATCTGCTGCAGGATCGCCACGCTGGTGAACATCTTGCCGGCCGAGGCCAGGTTGAAGCGGTCATTTACCTGCAGCGGTGTTTCCTGCTGCTCATCGCGCGTGCCATAGGCTTTCTCGAAGACCACGTCATCGCCGCTGGCGATCAACACCGTGCCCGAGAACTGCCCGGCGGCCTGCAGCCCCAGCGCAAAGCCATCCAACTGTGCCAGTGCTTCGGCGCTGGGTGCCTGCGCGGCGGCGACACTCCAGGGCAATACAGCGAGCAGTAGCGGCGCAAGGCGCAGCAGGCGAGGCGTGGTGCTTGGGTGCTTCAGTGGTTTGCGCATGTTCGGGCCCCAGCTGCAGATGGCCAGAACATAGCATCGACCATTACCGGTGGCAGTCTGCAAGCCGGGCCCGGGCAGCGGATAATGGGAGCATGTCGCCTACCAAATCCCCCGTGCGTGCCATCGTCTGGATGCTGGCTGCCGTCGCGTTCTTCTCCTGCATGGACGCCGGCATGAAGATGCTGTCCAGCAGCTATCCCACCTTGCAGGTCACCATGCTGCGTGGTGCCGCCTCGTTGCCGTTTGTCCTTGTATGGGTGCTTGCCACCGCCGGGCCGCGCTCGATCATCCCGGTGCGTTGGGGCCTGCATCTGCTGCGCGGCGTGCTCGGCATGGTGATGATCGGTTGCTTTGTCTATGCCTTGCGCACCTTGTCGCTGTCCACCGCTTACACGATCTACTTCGTCGCGCCCTTGCTGGTGGCGGCATTGTCGGTGCCCTTGCTGGGTGAACACGTGGGGCCACGCCGTTGGGTAGCCATCGGCATCGGCCTGATCGGTGTGTTGGTGGTGCTGCGCCCGGGCGTGGATGGTTTCATCTCGTTCCCGGGCCTGATGGTGTTGTTGGCGGCGACGGCTTATGCAATCGCGGCGGTCACGGTCAGCCTGCTGACCCGTACGGATACCCCGCAGTCGATGGTGGTCTGGTTCCTGTTGATCATGGCGATCGGCGCTGGCTTGCTGGCCTGGCCGCAATGGCAGCCGCTGCAGTGGAAGCACGCTGCGCTGATTGCTGGCATGGGCCTGGCCGGGGCGCTGGGGCAGATCGCGCTGACCCGCGCGTTCCAGCTGGGCCAGGCCTCGATGATCGCGCCACTGGAATACACCGGCCTGGTCTGGGTGATCGGCTGGGACGTGCTGCTCTGGCAGAAGCTGCCCGACCGCTGGACCTGGATCGGCGCCGGCATCATCGTCGCCAGTGGCCTGTACCTGCTGCACCGTGAACGCGTGCAGCGGGCACAGCGGCCGGATCAGATCGATCATCCCTGAAAGCCTACCCCCTTGGCTTCGAGGGGGCGTAGTGCCGAGCCATGCTCGGCAGGGGCTTTGCCGGCAGACTCAAACGGCATCAGCCGCGAAGCAGATGGACCACCAGATCGCGGCAATACCTGTTCATCTGGCATCACCAGCTTCGCGGCTGACGCCGCTCCCACAAGCAGAGCTCCCCCCAGCACAACCCCGACTGGTTTCACTTAGAACCAAAAGGAATAAGATTCCGGTTTGCGGCACGCGCGCCGACGGCCCGGCGCTGCTAGGCTGCACGCCCCCTTCTTATGCCCTCCGGTTGCCCTGGCAGTGATCGAGTTCCAGCACCTGCAGAAAGCTTATGCCGTCGACGGCCGCGCGATCACCGCGCTGCATCCGCTCGACCTGAAGATCCAGGCCGGCGAAGTGTTCGGCATCATCGGCCACTCCGGTGCCGGCAAGTCGACCCTGATCCGCCTGATCAACCGGCTCGAGGAGCCGAGCGGCGGCCGGGTGCTGGTCGATGGCCAGGACGCCACCGCGCTGGACACCGACGGCCTGCGTGCGCTGCGCCGGCGCATCGGCATGATCTTCCAGCATTTCAACCTGTTGTCGGCGCGTACCGTGGCTGCCAACGTGGCCTTCCCGCTGGAATTGGCAGGTACGCCCAAGGCCGAGATCGATGCCCGTGTCGCAGAGTTGTTGCGTATGGTCGGGCTGGAAGCGCATGCGGCCAAATACCCCTCGCAGCTGTCCGGCGGGCAGAAGCAGCGTGTCGGCATTGCCCGCGCGCTGGCCACGCGCCCGCAGATCCTGCTGTGCGACGAGGCCACCAGTGCGCTGGATCCACAGACCACCGCTTCGGTGCTGGCCCTGCTGGGCAAGATCAACCGCGAGCTGGGCCTGACCATCGTGCTGATCACCCATGAGATGGATGTGATCCGCCGCGTCTGCGACCGCGTTGCGGTGCTCGATGCCGGCCACATGGTGGAAATGGGCCCGGTCACCGAGGTATTCCTGCACCCGCAGCACCCGACCACGCGCCGTTTCGTCTCCGAATCCGAGCATGTGGACGAAGGCGAGCAGCTGCGCGATTACGCCGCCGTCGGTGGCCGCATCGTGCGCCTGACCTTCCTCGGCGATGGCACCTATGAGCCGCTGCTGGGGCGCATCGCCCGCGACACCGGAGTGGACTACAACATCCTGACCGGCCGTATCGACCGCATCAAGGACACGCCCTACGGCCAGCTGACCGTGTCCCTGGTGGGCGGCGACCAGAATGCCGCGCAGGCGGCCTTCGTCGCTGCCGGTGTGCACGTCGAGGAGCTGCGCCGATGATCATTGCAACTGCCGCCGAAGGCTTCTTCCGCCACCTGGATGCGGGCAAGTGGGCCGATATCGGCCAGGCCACCATCGACACCTTGCTGATGTTGGCGGGCTCGCTACCGCTGACCCTGGCGATTGGTTTGCCGCTGGGCGTGCTGCTGTTCCTGACCGGCTCGCCGCAGCTACACCGCAAGCCGCTGGTCTACGGCATCACCGCCTTGCTGGTGAACCTGCTGCGCTCGGTGCCCTTCATCATCCTGATGATCGTGCTGATCCCGGTGACGCTGGCGATGATGGGCACTTCGCTGGGTGTGCGTGGCGCCATCCTGCCGTTGGTGGTGGGCGCTGCACCGTTCTACGCGCGCCTGGTTGAAACCGCGTTGCGTGAAGTCGACCGTGGCGTGATCGAAGCCAGCCAGGCGATGGGCGCGACCACCCGGCAACTGGTCTTCAAGGTGTTGCTGCCGGAAGCGCGACCGGGCCTGATCGCTGGTGCCACCGTCACCACCATCGCGCTGATTGGTTTCACCGCGATGGGCGGTGCGATTGGCTCCGGCGGCCTCGGCGACCTGGCTTTCCGCGACGGCTACCAGCGCTCGCATACCGACGTGGCACTGGTCACCGTGGTGCTGCTGCTGGTGTTGGTGCAGCTGCTGCAGATGCTCGGCGACCGACTGGTTACGCATTACAGCCGCAAGTAATGGAATGACCGCAGGGTCGGCGCGCAGCGCGCCGGCCTGTTAGCGTATGTCCACACCATCCTTCCCCACGGGATCACGTTACCGATGAACAAACTGCTCAGCTTTCCCCTGATTGCCGCCGTGCTGGCCCTGTCTGCCTGCGCCAAGCCTGCCGCCGACGAGTCCAAGCTGGTGGTTGCCGCGACTGCCGTGCCGCACGCCGAGATCCTGGAAGTGGTCAAGCCGTTGCTGGAGAAGGAGGGCGTCAAGCTCGACGTGCGCGTGTTCAACGACTACGTGCAGCCCAACGACCAGCTGGTGCAGAAGCAGGTGGACGCCAACTATTTCCAGACCGAGCCTTACCTGAAGGCCTATAACCTGGACCGCAAGACCGACCTGGTCACCGTCACCGGCGTGCATATCGAGCCTTTCGGTGCCTATTCCCGTCGTTTCAAGTCGCTGGCCGAACTGCCCAACGGTGCCGACGTGGTTATCCCGAACGACCCCAGCAACAACAGCCGCGCGCTGATCCTGCTGGACACCGCTGGCGTCATCAAGCTCAAGGACCCGAGCAACGCGCTGTCGACCCAGCGTGACATCACCGAAAACCCGAAGCAGCTCAAGTTCCGCGAGCTGGACTCGGCGATGCTGCCGCGCGTGCTGGACCAGGTCGACCTGGCCCTGATCAACACCAACTACGCGCTGGATGCCGGCTTGAATCCGACCAAGGACGCACTGGCGATTGAAAGCAGCCAGTCGCCGTACGTGAACTTCCTGGTCGCACGCCCGGACAACAAGGACGACGCCCGCGTGCAGAAGCTGGCCAAGGCCCTGACCAGCCCGGAAGTGAAGTCCTTCATCGAGCAGAAGTACAAGGGCGCGGTACTGCCGGCGTTCTGATCGTCACCGCTTGGCCGGGATCGCACGGTAGTGCCGAGCCATGCTCGGCATGGGGCCTTCGCGATAGTCCAAATGTAGTGCCGAGCCATGCATGGGAGATGGGGACACGGGGAACCCCCAATAGGAGCGGCGGTAACCCCCCACCGGCAATAGCCCCCGCGGCCCCCCACAATTCGTAACGAAAGTGCGCTTG
>NZ_JBRREA010000086.1:0-13750 GCF_056759975.1 Stenotrophomonas sp. STEN031 | reverse complement strand
GTTGTGGTGTTTCTGCGTGGCTGCCCCAGCGTTTTCGCCCGGGTTTTTGACTTGTGGGTGGGGGGGGCCTTTGACATGGCGCGGGGGGGGGGGGCGCCGGCCGCTCCCACAACACCCACAAATCACACGAGCCCGAGCTGGGGCCGTGGTGTGTCAAGACGGGTGGTGGATGGTGCTGGCGGCCATGGTAGAGCGGAGCCATGCTTCGCTGCGGGACTACCGGTGGAGCCCCTGCCGAGCATGGCTTGGCACTACGTTGCAGCGCCACCGGGTTTTGCAGGAGCGGCGTCAGCGGCGAAGCAGATGGTCTGTCAGTTTGCGGGGGGGCTGGTAGTTCAATGGCGTTGGCTTCGCGGCTGACGCCGCTACCACAAGGTCCTGCAAACCCAGCTCAGGGCAGGATATTGCCCTGGCGGTCGATGCGGTAATGCTTGCCGCCTTCAATGGCGGTGTGGCCGCCTGGGTCGGGTTTGCCTGGCGCGCAGCCCTGGCAGACTTCGGCAATGCCGTCCTTGAATGGCCAGCCCCAATCGAAACGGGCGGCGAAAGCAGGCTGCAGTTGGCGGTCGTAGTAGCCGATCTGACCATCGACCATGGAACGGGTCAGGCCTTCCTCGAAGTAATCCGGGCCGTTGTCGTAGGTGATCACCGGCAGATTGCGGCCGTCGCGACGCAGGTAGTAATGCTGCTTGCCGGCGATGATCGCGGTCAGCCCATCGGCATCGTATTCAAGCTGCGCCAGTGCCGTTTCGGCGACGATCAGCCTGCCATCGCCGGTCCGCTTGCAGCCTTCCAGGATCTTGAACGCATCGGTGTCCATCCGGTAGCAGGCCTCATCGGCCAACGCGATTGCTGGCACCGTGGCCAGTGACAGCAATGCTGCCACTGGCCAGCCGGCACGTTGCCGGAGCAGACTCACTGCGCCTTGCGCTCGAACTTGACCGGCTGCGGCAGCTCGACCGGTACGCCGTGCGCGTCGCAGGTGCCCAAGGCGCACAGACGTTCACGCAGGCGCGGGGTGGACTGCACGATCAGGTGGTAGATGGTGTTCTGTTCCATCGTGCCGCGGACTGCCTTGCTGCCCGGGCCACGTGCCCAGATGCCGACGTCTTCGCCGCCGTGCGATTCGCTCTTGGACGGCACCAGCGCTTCCTGCATGTAGTCCGGGTGCTCGGTGTCGACATGGGTCAGGTCGGGGCGGCCGTTGGCGGTCTCGAAGCTGCTCGGCGAATGCGGGAAGCGCTTCGGGCCGGCCGGCTGCTGGTTGCTGGCACCGGCGTAGCCCGGGCCATTGGCATAGCTCAGGGTGGTGTAGGGCATGCCCATGCCGTCGCGGGCCAGGTCCAGTGCGCCCATGCCGTCTTCGCCGCCCTTGTCCTTGACCTTGCCGAGGATGGCGTTGCCGCGTGCCGGATAACCGACGAAGTTCAGCGTATGCGAGTGGTCGGCGGTGACGATGATCAAGGTGTCCTCGGCCGAAGTGGCATCAACCGCAGCCTTGACCGCGTCGGACATGGCGATGGTGTCGCCCAGTGCACGGGCGGCGTTGCCGCTGTGGTTGGCGTGGTCGATGCGGGCGCCTTCGACCATCAGCACGAAGCCTTTCTGGTGCTTGGACAGGTTGGCGATGGCGGCGCGGGTCAGTTCGGCCAGCCAGGGCTCGCCGGCACGGTCCTTGGCGCGGTCCTGCTCGTACTGCATGTGATCCGGTTCGAACAGGCCGAGCAGGGCCGGGGCATTGGCGGCGGCCTTGAGCTGGTCGGCGTTCCACACATAGGCGCCCTGCGGATGCTTGGCCTGCCATTCGGCGACCAGGTTGCGGCCGTCCAGGCGCAGGCCAACCTTGTCGGCGTACTCGGGGTCCTGCTCGTTGATGGTGGTGAACTGGCCGCGGCCGCCGCCCAGTGCAACCAGCGGGCCCTGGCCGTAGCGCGCGGTGGAGATCAGCTGCTGGGCGATGTCCACGCAGCCGGCGGCCTTGGCGGCTTCCGGCAGGTCGGTGTCGTTCTCCCAGTTGCGCTCTGGCGAGTGCGCGTAGGTTGCCGCCGGGGTGGCGTGGGTCAGGCGGGCGGTGGAGACGATGCCGGTGGCCATGCCGGCGCTGTCGGCCAGCTGCAGCCAGGTCAGCAGGCCCTTGGGCAGGCTGTCGGCACAGTTGTTGCGGCTGCCGGCGCTGACGCCGATGGCACCCATGTGGCTCTTCACGCCGGTGGTGATCGCGGTCATGGTGCCGGCCGAGTCGGGGGTCTGCGAGTCGGTGTTGTAGGTCTTGCTGAACGCAGTGGCCGGGAAGCGCTCCCAGGACAGCAGGTTCTCTTCGCCTGGCTGACCCTTGCGCTGGCCTTCCAGGATGCGCGCGGCGGCCACCGTGGTCAGGCTCATGCCGTCGCCCAGGAACAGGATGACGTTCTTGGCCTTGCCGGCCATGGCGCCATTGCCGGCGGCACGGGCGGCGCCATCGCGGTACCACCACTGCGGGGTTTCACCGTCCGGACGGGTGATCTGGGGGACGTCAACGCTGACCGCGTTGGCCGGGCCGGACTGGGTACCGGTGCTGGCACAGGCGCCCAGCAACAGGGTGGACAGGGCGGCGGACAGGAAACTGGCTTTGTGCATCGTGGTTGTTACCGCTGGATGAAGGCAGGCCGCCATTATGGTCAAGCGTGGAAGGCATGCATATGACACGCAGCTTTTCTGTGTGGGCATCGTGCTGGCTGGGGCCTTGCGCTATCGTGGGAACCTTCGATTTGTTCTCCGGATTGACGATATGAATGTGGTTTCTGCCTGGCTGCGGATCCCCTTCTGGCAGCGGGTGGTCGGCGGCTTCGTGCTCGGCGCGCTGGCCGGCTGGGCGCTGGGACCGGCGGCTGAGACCTTCTTTGGCCCGCTGGGCGAGCTCTACGTCACCCTGATCAAGATGATCGCGGTGCCGCTGGTGTTCTTCGCGGTGATCAACGCCATCGGCTCGCTGCATGGGCAGAAGTCGGTGGCTGCGCTCAGTGGCCGCACTTTCCTGTGGTTCGTCATCACCGCCGCGTTTGCGGTGGGTATCGGCCTGCTGGTGGGTACGGTGATGCAACCCGGTACCGGTGGCCTGAAGTTGGCGGTGGACTCGACCTACACGCCGCGTGATGTGCCGTCCGTCGCCAAGGTGCTGATGGATGTGGTGCCGTCCAATGTGTTCTATGCGCTGGCCGGTATCGGCACCAAGGCCAATGCGGCCGGTGAGCAGGTGCTGGCGGCCGGACGCGGCTCGATCCTGCCGGTGATCTTCTTTGCTGGCCTGCTCGGCTTTGCGATGGTCAAGCTGGGCGAGAAGGTCAACGAAGCGCGCAAGCTGGTTGGGCAGATGAGCGAGATCATGATCCAGGTGACCCGCTTCGTGCTGGAGATGACCCCGCTGGGTAC
Organism: Stenotrophomonas sp. STEN031; assembly: GCF_056759975.1. Classification (NCBI taxonomy): domain Bacteria; kingdom Pseudomonadati; phylum Pseudomonadota; class Gammaproteobacteria; order Lysobacterales; family Lysobacteraceae; genus Stenotrophomonas; species Stenotrophomonas sp. STEN031. Next base: position 10,342 of record NZ_JBRREA010000086.1, on the reverse strand, counting down.
CTTCGGCCTGATCGCCGGCCTGGTCGGCAGCTATGGCTTCGAGAAGCTGCTGCCGCTGGGCAACTTCGTGCTGGCGCTGTATGTGGCCTGTGCGTTGCACATCGTCATCGTCTACAGCGGCCTGTTGCTGGCCCATGGCCTGAACCCGTGGAAATTCTTCCGTGGTGCGGCGCCGGGCATGCAGGTGGCGTTCGTGGCCTCGTCGAGTTTTGCGGCGATGCCAGTGGCGATGCGTTCGATCAGTGACAACCTCGGCGTCAACAAGGATTACGCCTCCTTCGCGGTGCCGTTGGGCGCCAGCATCAAGATGGACGGCTGCGGCGCGATCTATCCGGCGCTGTGTGCGGTGTTCATCGCCCAATACACCGGCGTGCCATTGACGCCGGAACAGTACGTGATCGTGCTGATCGCCTCGGTGCTGGGCAGCTTCGGCACCGCCGGTGTGCCGGGCACGGCGGTGGTGATGGCCACGGTGGTGCTGAGCGCAGCCAACCTGCCGCTGGAGGCAATCGGTTACCTGTACGCCATTGACCGCATCCTCGACATGATGCGCACCATGACCAATGTCACCGGGCAGATGGTGGTGCCGGTGATCGTGGCCAAGGAGACCGGCCTGCTTGACCAGCAGGTCTACGATGCGGCTGGCACGCCGGCGATGGGAGCAGGTGCAGGCGGACGTCCCCCGGAATAGCGCGGCGATTGCCGCTTGTGATCATGCAGAAGGCCGGCATTGCCGGCCTTCTTGCTGTGCGCGTCGCGTGGCTTGTAGCAGGTGTAACAACTGTCTGTAACAGGGCTGATACAGCGGCGTGAAAGCCGCATCAGACGTGGCTTTTGCGGTTTTCCGCGGGGCACCATACGCCAGCCGGGATATCCGCAATGCTGTGACAGGGATACACCTGTAACGCCTCTTGCAGAATTCAACCTTCTGTTTTTAAAGGAAAATTCAGCTTGGCACGGTTGCTGCTCTCTCACTCGCGTTGGTACGAGTGGACGACGCAATGGACAGCTGGACCCTACATCGTTATGCCGCACTGGTTGGCCTGTTGCTGATCAGTACCGCCGCCAGCGAGGCGGCCTTGGCTTCGGGAGCGCGGCAGGGCGTGAAAGCCCAGCCGGGCGAGATCGTGCTGCTGCGTGACGTGTCGACACGACCGGCTTATCGCATGGCCCCCCCGGGGATGGCGTTGATAGCCGATCCCTCGCCGCGCAAGGAGTTGGGTTCAGCGCTGGGCGCCGGTGGCATGAGCGAACTCAGTGACGATGATTATGCGGCGATGGGCTCCGGCATGGCCGACAGCCAGATGGCCGGGCATGGCCAGACCACGGTCGAGCGGGTGACCACCGGCGTGGTGGGCGGCACCCTGGGACGGGTGGCGGGCGATGATGGAATGTTGTCCGGTGGCCAGCTGTCACGCGCGATTGGCGGTCCGATGGGGGCCGTGGGCGGTGCCACGCACGGTATAGGCGATCAGGTACGCGGGGCCCTGGCCCAGTTTCCGTTGGGCCAGCCGTCCGGGCAGGGGGGCAAATGAACACCGCAATCCTTCGCCTGTCGGCCGTGGCAATGGCGCTGGCAGTGGCAGTCGTCGGCACCGCTACGGCGCAATCGCAGGGCGACAGCTATACCGGCATGTTGTCCTATCTGTCCGCCGATACCCGCATCGACGGCAATGCCTTGGCCGGGGCAGACGGTTCGATCAAGGTCAACCAGGCGGCGGGGGAGCTCAACCTGCAGGCCAACCTGCACAGCATGGCCAATGGCGCGCATGCATCGGCGACTGCGCGCAGCCTGCAACTGCGACAAGCCAACAGCTTCAATTCACCGATGCAGGCCTCGGCCACCATCGGCGGCAATGCGCTGGCCGGTGCCAGCGGCATTGCATCCATCAATCAGGCCAGTGGTGGTGGCAACGCGTCGTTGAACGCCGTCACCGCGACACTGGCCGCACAGGGCATACGCGAGGCAAGTGATGAGGCCATGACTTCATCCGAGGTACTCGCGTCGGCGGGGGGGCAGTCCATCGTCACCGACCCACGCGCTACCCGCAGGGTAGGTGTGGAGGCATCCGCATTGCGCGGATTTGACGGTGTGCTGCAACTCAATCAGATCGCGGGGTCCGGCAATGCAACGGAGAACAGATTCAGCATCTCCGTGCAGGGCACCCCGTGAACACAGTTCCATCCACCCGATGCATCAGAAAACCTGAAGAGGGCACCATGAAAGCGAATAAATGGACAGTACTCGCCATGGCGGTAACCGCATTCACCATGAGTGCGGCTGCCAATGCGGCGGACAACCAGAACGCGAGCGCCAACATCGATCACCAGCACAACGTGAACGAGACGCGTACGCACACAAACACCAACACCAACACCAACGTCAATACCAACGTCGATACCGACATCGACCTGAAGTTGGATGCCGCAGCCCGCCTGCGCTACAGCGATACGCGTTCCAACTACGAGTCCAACAAGACCGTAACCGAGAACGTGCAGAAGACGTCCAACATCTCTGCCGACGAGCGCAAGGAAAAGAACAACCACGGCGTGGACGTGAACCTTGAGAAGGACATGCGTCTGAGCTCGGACGTGAACTTCTCCGGCGACCCGACCATCACCGGCAACATCGACCTGGATTCGGCCGCGATTGCCATCATCGACAACCGCCAGTCGATCTCCAACAACCACGCCGAGAACGGCCTGTTGAGCAACGATGCGTCGATTGCAGATGACGTCGGTTCCGATGCCTCGGGCAACCTGGGCTTCAACGTCGCCGCCGGTGACAACAACGCCCAGGACAATGCAGCTGCGCTGTCGGCAGCCGATGCCTCCTTCAGCTTCGGCATGGCGGACGCGGAAGTGTTCGTCAACCAGAGTGGCATGAACAACACCACCATGAACTACGGCGTGACCAACGCTGCAGGCGTGGGCGGCAATGCCTTCTCCGGGGCCAGTGGCAACATCGGTGTGAACGTCACCTCGGGCAACAACAACGAGCAGAAGAACGCTCTGGCTGCCTCGGTCGCCACCAGCGCCTATGCCACCTCGAGCATCAGCTCCAACCAGGTGTCTTCGGGTAACCAGGTCGACAACGATGGCTACTACGACTACCTGGTGAACAGCTACTCGATCAGCATGAGTGGCAAGGTTACCGGCACCACCAAGGGCACCGGCACGGGTACCTATACCGGCACCGGCAACTCCTACCAGAAGACCAACTTCTACCCGGATAACTGGTCCGGTGATTCGCATCCGGCCGGTGACCAGACCGGTCACTCGGATTGGGACAACCAGACCCAGGGTGCTGTCGCCAACCCGAACCGTCCGGGCGTGGGTGGCATGGCATGGGACACCGACGAGAAGGGCACCACGAGCTTCTCCGAGATGGGCACCGCTGACCTGACCGCGAGCTTGAGCGGCAAGGTGATCGACATCGATTGGATCGCGGTTGATGCGACCAATACCGCCAGCCTGTCGGGCAGTGCGTTCTCCGGCGCGTCGGGCAACATCGGCGTGAACGTGTCCTCCGGCACCGGCAACCTGCAGGCCAACAGCCTCGCGCTGGCGGTGGCTCAGCCGTCTACCGGTACCCCGGGTGGTGGCGGTGGCAACGAGCCGTAACCGGAGGCGTCATCCCAGTGGGTGACGCACCTGCTCCGCGCAACAAGCCCGGCCATCCGCCAATGACCGGGTTCCGGGAGCCCCCATTCCTCTCCCCCAGGAGGGGGGCTCCCACCTTCTGGCGCTCTGGAGGCATGACGCTCATGTTCTGTCGCTCGTTGCTGTTGGCTTGTGCGTTGAGCTTGGCCCCGGGCCTGGTGCATGCGGGCGAGGTGGCGTTCAGCAGTGTGCTGCCCAACGGGGCGTTGTACAGCGGCAAGATCGAGAGTATGAAGGAGCGGCGGTTTCGCCACCTGGTGCGGCAGCAGACCGATTACAGCTGTGGGGCGGCGGCATTGGCGACGATTCTCAAGCATGCCTATCACCTCAATACCGACGAGGCGACGGTGATCGAGGGCATGATGGGGGTCGCTGATCCGGAATTGGTTCGGCAACGCGGTTTTTCGTTGCTGGATATCAAGCGTTACGTGGAATCGTTGGGCATGCGCGGTCGCGGTTACCGGATCGATGAAGACCGGCTGATGACCCTGCGTGTTCCCAGCCTGGTGTTGATGGATGTACGCGGCTTCCGCCACTTCGTCGTACTCAAGCAGATACGCGATGGCATGGCCGAGGTGGCTGATCCGATTCTGGGCAATCGCGTGGTGCCCATGGCAGAGTTCCTCCAGTCCTGGCCCTCGCGCGCGGTGTTCGTGGTGATTGGCAGTGACTTCGACCGCAATACGGTGCTGTTGCAACCCAGTGAGAGGCCCAGTGCACGCGCGCTGTATGCACGCCAAGGGGCCAACCCCATTACCGATGCAGAACTGGTCGATTTCGGTTTCAGCCATGCTGACCTGTTCTGAAGGAGTGCTGTGATGAACGTAACCAGGTTCGCCCTGCTGGCCTTGGCGCTGGGTATCGCGCTGCCGGCAATGGGTGCGGAAAATCAACAGAAGCCGGGAAAAGGCCTGCACGAGATACCGGACCCGGAACTCAACCTGATGCGCGGCCGCTACACCGTCGGTGGCAATGCGGTGGCCTGGTTCGGAGTAACCATGATTTCGACATGGCAGACCGCGACTGGCCAGAACCTGCAGGGCACCATGAAGCTTGGCATGGACTTCAGCAAAGGTGGCAATGTGCCGAAGGTGAGCTTCACGCCCAGCGTCAGCATCACCGATGCCAATGCGCCATTGCCCGATGCAAGCGGGCGCAGCATTGATGGCAGTGGTTTGAACAATGTGGCCGGTGTCAGCCAGAGCGTGCAGATAGCAGGCGACGGCAACCGCGCCAGCAATGTCATGCACCTGAACGTTCGCAATGACGGCATCGTGCCAGCCAACACCGGGTCGGTGGCTGGCAATGCCACGGCGCAGTCGGGCGATGCCAGCGCGGTTGCCAGCTTCGACGGCAATGCGGCGCGCCTGCAGTTGACGATCCAGGGCCAGGGTGCCGTGCAGCAATGGTTGCGCAGCGGCAGCGTCGGTCAAGGCATCCAGCTGACAAGTGACGGGCAGCTGGTCAGCAACCGGCTGCAGATTGATCTGGTGAGGGAGTCGATGGCAGGGAACCTGCCTTTGGCCCAGAACGTGGCACAGGCCATCACGCTCAATCGGGGGATTGGCGGGATAGGCGGGCAGTGAGCGCGTGCCTGGCACGTGCTTTGGCGAGTCCAACGTAGAGGAACGACCAATGAAACGACTGGCGATGGCGGCGCTGGTGAGTCTGACTGTTGCTTCACCACGGGTGATGGCGCAGGAGGCGGAAACCGGCAATAACGATGCGGAAGATGTCAGGGCCCTGGTGGCACAGCTGGAGGCATTGAAGGCCAGTTATGCGCAGGAAGTGCGGCGCCTGCGCGAGCTGGACATGCAGGTACAGGCAATCCAGGCACGGGTCAGCGGCAAGACGGCACAGGCCTTGCCCACCCCGCCGGTAGCGGCGGGTACAACGCCTGCAGTGCCTGCGCCGCCGCAAGCGGCTACGGCTACGGCAGCGGCACCGCCAGCGGGCGCTGAAGGTTATGCCAGCAGTGCAGCGGAAGCGCAGGAAGCCAAGGAAGCGGCGCGGCGCAGCGTCGATGACGTCAAACAGCAACAGTCGGCGCTGTTCAACCAGAAGCTCACCCTGGAAAACAGCCTCACTTACGCCCGCTATGATCGCAAGCAACTCACCCTCAACGGCTTCCTGGCACTGGATGCGATCTTCCTGGGCAACATCGCCATCGAAAACGTCGAATCCGATTCGCTGACCTACAATTTCGCCGCGCGCTGGGGCGTCAACCCGCGTCTTACCCTGAATCTGGACGTGCCGTACATCGCCCGCAAGACCATCTACCAGAAGGGCGGGGCGGGCGGTTCGGCGGCGGCCATCGCGCAGGAGGAAACCCATGGCACGGGTATTGGTGATGTCACCGTCAGTGCCAATTACAAGCTGTTTGGTGAACGCGGCTGGCGTCCCGAGACGGTGCTGACCGGCGGTGTCACCGCGCCGACCGGGCGCGAACCCTATGGGCTGGACTGGAAGGTGATCGAACGCGACGACGACGACTTCATCCGTTTCGCGGTGCCGTCCAAGCAGCCGACGGGCAACGGCCTGTGGCAGGCGAACATCGGCTTGTCGGCGGTGAAGAGTGCCGATCCCGCGATCCTGTTCGGCAATATCGGTTATGTGCGCTCGTTCAAGCGCAGCTTCGACGATATCGATGCCAATCCGGACACGATCAATCCGGGTGAGGTGAACCTGGGGGATTCGTATTATTTCGGTGCCGGTGTGGCGTTTGCTTTCAACGAGCGCACCAGCCTGAGCATTTCCTTCAGTGATCGCATGAGTGCGCGTGCCAGCACACGCTACAAGAACGGCAAGTGGATGAAGGTGATCGGCAGCGATGGCAACGCGGGCACACTCAATCTCGGGGTGACCTATGCGCTGACATCCAAGGCCACCTTCGTCAGCATGTTGGGCATTGGCCTGACCCCTGACGCCCCTGACTTCACCTTGGCCTTCAAGTTGCCTTACATGTTGTGAGAGCGCAGGGTTGAAGATTCACCGATCAGGGGAGGCGGCGCTGCGTGCGGAAGGTCAACGCAGCGCCTCCAGTTCCAGCTGGTGCTTGCGACACATGCGGTAGATGGTGACCCGCGACACCTTCATCAGGCGCGCGCAGGCACTGATGTTGTATTGGCTTTGCTGCAGGCAGGACAGCAGGGTTTCACGTTCGGCGTGATTGCGCGCCTTGTTGAGCTGGGCGCCGTCCGTGGACAGATTGAGTTCCAGGTCCGCGCTGCTGATCAATTCGCCTTCGGCAGTGATGGCCGCACGTTGGACCCGGTTGAGCAGTTCACGCACGTTCCCCGGCCAGGGAAAGCGATCCATGGCCTGGCGTGCCTCGGTGGTGTAGCCGCGTGCGCGGGTGGGGTGGCGCATGCGGAAGTTGCGCAGGAACTGGCGGGACAATAGTTCGATATCGCCATCGCGTTTGCGCAGCGGTGGCATGGCCAGGCGCAATACGTTCAGGCGGTAATAAAGATCGCGGCGGAAGCGGCCTTCTTCCACCGCGCGCTCCAGGTCAACGTGGGTGGCAGCGAGGATGCGCACATCCACTGGAATGGGCTGGTTGCTGCCGACCCGTTCGATGGTGCCTTCCTGCAGTACCCGCAACAGGCTGGTCTGTGCGTCCAGCGGCAGGTCACCGATTTCGTCGAGGAAGACGCTGCCGTTGTGGGCGGTTTCAAACAGGCCCTGGCGACGACTGGTGGCGCCGGTGAAGGCGCCGCGCTCATGGCCAAACAGCTCTGACTGGATCAGTGTGGAGGGAATGGCGCCGCAGTTGATGGCCTGGAAGGGCTTGCCATTGCGTGCGGAGAGGCGGTGCAGCGCATGTGCTGCGACCTCCTTGCCGGTGCCGGTTTCGCCGGTGATCAGGACGGGCAGATCCACCGGAGCGTACTTGCGCAGGGTGGCACGCATGACCAGCATTACCTCGCTCTCGCCAAGCAAGGTGTCCAGCGCGTCTTCGCTGGCGGCCCGCGGCACGTCGTTGCTCAGGTCGTGCAGGCCGCGCAGCAGTTCCTTGAAGTCGGGCGGATGCGGGAACTGCTGCTGGCACGCCGCCAGCAAGGGATGGTGAGAGGTGTGCCCGTTCCCATCGGTGGCGGGGGTGATGGCGAACAATGGCATGTGCTGATGAGCGGCGGTCAGCTTGCCGATGCGTTCCAGTTCGCTGTCCGAACTGGTACGGAAATCGATCAGGCCAACCACCGTGTCACCGCCGCGCATGCCTATGTCGGCGGGCTGTTGGGGAAGTACCGTTCGCACTTGCCAGCCATCCGCAGCCAGCATCACTTTCTCTCTTGCCCCCGGATTTCCAAACCAGATCACACAACGTGTACTTGACATTTGTGCTGCCGCCATGTCTGGTCACCTCTCCATTCGCGGCAACGATATACCCCTGATTCGCGCATGCGCAATCGTATTCGCGCACTTTCTTGAGGGCCGCGTTGGATACTTACGCATTAACTTTTGTGCACTGTGGGTGACGGTTCTAGCGCGCCCACGCGGCAATAAAAAAGCCGCAACCCGAAGGCTGCGGCTTGGCAGGTAGGTGCCGGCAGGGCGCTTATAGCGCCATGCGACGTGCCTGCATGAACTTGTCACCCCAGTAGCCGCTGAGCAGGGTATCGGTGCGGACATCCTTGCCGGTGCTCGGGGCATGCAGGAAGCGGCCTTCGCCGACATAGATGCCGACATGGTCGACGCGGCCCTTGCGGCCGAAGAACACCAGGTCGCCGGCGGCCAGCGCCGAACGGTCGTTGATCAGTTCGGCATTGGCCTGGCTGGCCATCTCGCGCGATACGCGCGGCAGCTCGACGCCCAACGCGGTGCGGAATACGTAGCCGACCAATCCGCTGCAATCAAAACCGGCGTCCGGCGACGTGCCGCCCCAGCGATACGGGGTGCCCAGTAGGGTCATGGCGCGGCGTAGGATCGATTGCACCTTGCCGTCGGAGTCATTGGCCAGCGCGGCCTCGGTGGCGGCGGAAACGCCCTTGGAGGCGTCGTAGGCGGAAATCAGGCGGCTGAGATCGCCGGCGAACATCGCCGAGCGGTCCATCAACGGAATGGTGTCACTGGCTGCCAGATGCGGCAGGAGGGCGGCGAGGGTTGCGGTAGCAGCGCTGTCGGCCTTGCTGCGTGGCGCCTCGGTCTTGGCTGCAGCCGGCTTGGCGGCTGCGGCGGTATCGGCGCTCTGGGCGAGGGCCGGCAGGCTGACCAGGGCCAGGGCTGCGGCGCACATCAGGCGACGGAGGGTGAGCGTAACAATTGTTGGCTGGCTCGGATGGGACGTGTTGTCAGTCGTCACGCGGCAGTCACTGAAAAAATTCGATGGGCGATCATGCCCTGTGAAACGTGTGGATAGGTACAAATTTCGTTAAATAATCGTTATTTTTCGCGAGGAATGTCTCGTTTTACCGTAATACCCGCTTCGCACCGGTGTAATGATCGCGCCAATAGGCCCCATCCAAATGATCCAGCCGCACGGTTCCGCCGGTGCTGGGGGCGTGGACGAAGCGACCTTCACCTACATAAATACCTACGTGCCAGACATTGCCCTTGTTGCCGAAAAAGACCAGATCACCGGCGGTGAGGCGATCAGTGGGGATTTTCGGGCCCTGGATGGCGGCCAGTTCGCGCGAGGTGCGCGGCAGGTTCAGTGCCAGCATGTCCCGATAGACATAGGTCACCAGGCCGCTGCAGTCGAAGCCGGACTCCGGGGTGTTACCGCCGTAGCGGTAAGGGGTGCCGACCAACCCCAAGGCACGCATCAGTATCGAGGCGGCTGCGGCGGGGTTCGCAGGGGCAACCGGCGAGTAATTTCGTGCCGGATCGGGTACGGCGGCCCGTTTGGGCGGGTTATGCCCGCAGGCGCTCAGCAGTACGGCAGTCAGGAGCGTGACTGGCAGCGGCCACGTGCGGATGCGGAGAACTGGCGTGATGTGCATGGAGCCCGGATAATGCGCCACCTTAGAAGGCCGTCATCATGGCGGCGTCCCCGGCGGCCGACAAGCCGTCCCAACGTCTGCCAGCGGGCAGCCATTTATCAGAGTTGCGCATGAAGATCGAAAAAGACCGCGTCGTCCGTTTCCACTACACCGTCTCCGAAGTCGGCCAGGAGCCGATCGAAAGCTCCAAGGACCGTGATCCGTTGGCCATCCTGATCGGCCACGGCAACATCATCCCGGGCCTTGAAACGGCGATGATGGACAAGGAAGCCGGCGAGAGCTTCGGCGTTGACGTGAAGTCGGCCGATGCCTATGGCGAGCGCCGCGAGGGTATGACCCAGCGCGTGCCGAAGAAGCACTTCGGCAAGACCCCGCTGGTCCCGGGCACCCAGGTGATCCTGCAGACCAACTTCGGCCCGCGTGCGGTCACCGTCGAGAAGGTCGGCATGACCGTGGTTGACGTCGACCTGAACCACCCGATGGCTGGCAAGGACCTGCATTTCGACGTGGAAATTGTCGAAGTGCGCGAAGCCAGCGAGGAAGAAGTGCAGCACGGCCACGTGCATGGCGACGGTGGTCACCAGCACTAAGCGATTGCCGCAAGGCAATGCAGCAGCAGAACGGCCCGCTGACGCGGGCCGTTCTGCGTTGTGGGGCTGGTCCAATGTACTGCGCACCCAAAAACACAAACACACATAACCCAATCACCACAGCCCCCCAACGCAGAGCCCTAA
>NZ_JBRREA010000085.1:0-14726 GCF_056759975.1 Stenotrophomonas sp. STEN031 | reverse complement strand
CCCCCCCCGCCGCGCGCGGGCGGGGCGGCGGCGCCCGCCGGCGCCCCCCCCGCCCCCCCCCCCCCCCCCCCCCCCCCCCCCCCCCCCCCCCCCCCCACTACAGGGTGGGATTGCCGCTAGGGCCGCTGCCGCGCATGGCTCGGCTCTACTCTGCAATTGGCAGGCACAGGGTCTCTTTGACCTCTTCCATCACGATGTAGCTTTTGGATTCACGTACGTGCGGCAAGGTCAACAGAGTGCTGCCCAGCAGTTTGCGGTAGGAGGCCATTTCATTGATGCGCGCCTTGAGCAGGTAGTCGAAATCCCCGGACATCAGGTGGCACTCCAGCACGTTGGGCAGCTTCAGCGCGGCGCGGCGGAATTCCTCGAAGATATCGCCGGACTTGTAGGCCAGGCTTATCTCCACGAACACCAGCAGGCTGGCCTTCACCGAGGACGGGTCCAGCCGCGCGTAGTAACCGGTGATCACGCCTTCGCGCTCCAGCCGGCGTACGCGCTCGGTGCAGGGCGTGGTCGACAGGCCGACGCGCTCGCCCAGCTCGGTGAAGGAGATGCGCCCCTCCTGCTGCAGGATGCGCAGGATCTTGCGGTCGATCTTGTCCAGTTCGCGGCTGCGGGTGGCCATGGTGGCTCTGCTTTTGATGAACGAAACGGGAAATTAACCTGATTCGGCAAGCTAATACAGGGAAAACAACTGGCTGACCCTGAATATACTGCGCCGTTCCTAGCCCCTGCCGTCCCGTGTGCAGGGAATGATGTGGTCCGGAGAAAAAAATGCGCGTTCTGGTGCTTGGCAGCGGTGTGATCGGCACGACCAGTGCATGGTATCTGCGGCAGGCCGGCTTTGAGGTCACCGTGGTGGATCGGCAGCCGGCCCCGGCGCTGGAAACCAGCTTTGCCAATGCCGGCCAGCTGTCCTTCGGCTATACCTCGCCGTGGGCGGCACCGGGCGTGCCGTTCAAGGCGATCAAGTGGCTGTTCGAGGAACACGCGCCGCTGGCGATCCGCCCCACCGCCGACATGGCCCAGTACCGCTGGCTGTGGCAGATGCTGCGCAACTGCACCTCGGCCCGCTATGCGGTCAACAAGGCGCGCATGGTGCGGGTGTCCGACTACAGCCGCGACTGCATCAACGAGCTGCGCGCGTCCACCGGCATCGACTACGAAGGCCGCCAGCTGGGCACCACCCAGCTGTTCCGCACCCAGCAGCAGTTGGATGCCGCCGCCCAGGATATCGAGGTGCTGCGCGAGTACGGCGTGCCTTACGAAGTGCTGGACCGCCAGGGCATTGCGCGGGTGGAGCCGGCGCTGGCCGGCAAGACCGAGATGCTGGTCGGCGCACTGCGCCTGCCCGAAGACCAGACCGGCGATTGCCAGCTGTTCACCACCAAGCTGGCCGCACTGGCCGAAGCCGCCGGCGTCGAGTTCCGTTTCGACCAGGACATCGCCTCGATCCAGCGTGACGGCGACCGCATCACCGGCGTGCGCATCAACGGCAAGCTGGAAACCGCCGACCACTACGTGATCGCACTGGGCAGCTATTCGCCGCAGCTGCTGGCGCCGCTGGGCATGCAGCTGCCGGTGTATCCGCTGAAGGGCTATTCGCTGACCCTGCCGATCACCAATGCGGCGATGGCGCCGAACTCGACCATCCTCGACGAGAGCTACAAGATCGCCATCACCCGCTTCGAGGACCGCATCCGCGTTGGCGGCATGGCCGAAGTAGCCGGCTTCGACCTGTCGCTGGAGCCGCGTCGTCGCGCCACGCTGGAGAAGGTGGTCAAGGACCTGTATCCGGATGGCGGCGACCTGTCGCAGGCCAGCTTCTGGACCGGCCTGCGCCCGGCCACCCCGGACGGCACGCCGGTGATCGGCGCAACACCGTATCGCAACCTGTTCCTCAACACCGGCCACGGCACCCTGGGCTGGACCATGGCCGCTGGCTCGGGCCGCTACCTGGCCGACCTGATGAGCGGCAAACAGCCGCAGATCAGCACCGAAGGCCTGGATATCTTCCGCTACGGCAAGGGGCAGCACTGATGCGCCCGGCACAGGCACTGATCGACCTGGAGGCCCTGCGCCACAACTACCGCCTGGCCCGCCAGCTCGGTGGCGGCAAGGCGCTGGCGATCATCAAGGCCGATGCCTACGGTCATGGCGCGGTGCATTGCGCGCGCGCGCTGCAGGACGAGGCCGATGGCTTTGGCGTGGCCTGCATCGAAGAAGCCTTGGAACTGCGCCAGGCTGGCATCCGCGGCCCGATCCTGCTGATGGAAGGCTTCTTCGACGCGGCCGAACTGCCGTTGATCGTCGAGCATGATTTCTGGGTGGTGGTAGCCACGTCCTGGCAGCTGGAGGCGGTGGAGGCGTTCAAGACCGATGCCACGCTGCGTATCTGGCTGAAGCTGGACAGCGGCATGCACCGCCTGGGCCTGTCGCCGGAAGAATTCCGCGATGCGCATGCGCGCCTGAGCGCGTTGCCGCAGGTGGGTCCGCTGGTGCTGATGACCCATCTGGCGCGCGCCGATGAGCTGGACAGCAACCGCACCCGCGAACAGCTCGATGTTTTCGTGCGTGCGACGGAAGGTTTGGCAGGTGAAACCAGCCTGTGCAATTCGCCGGCACTGTTGGGCTGGCCGGACGTGCGCAGTGACTGGGTACGCCCGGGCCTGATGCTGTACGGCGCCGATCCGCTCTATCCGCAGCCCAGCCCGCATGCGGGTCAGCTGCGGCCGGTGATGACCCTGCAGTCGCGGGTGATCGCGGTACGCGAACTGGCTGTCGGCGAGCCGCTGGGTTATGGCGCACGTTTTGTGGCGGAAAAGCCGACCCGGGTGGGCGTGGTGGCGATGGGCTATGCCGATGGCTACCCGCAGTTCGCCCCCAATGGCACGCCGGTTCTGATCGACGGCGTGCCCGGGCAGCTGATCGGCCGCGTGTCGATGGACATGCTGACCGTGGACCTGACCGATCACCCGCAGGCCGCGCGTGGCAGCATCGTGCAGTTGTGGGGCAATGCGCCGACCATCTCGGAGCTGGCACCGCGCTGCAATACCAGTGCGTATCGCCTGCCGTGCAGCCTCAAGCGCACGCCGCGGGTGTATTTGTCGGCGTAACGCGTCTGCGGGATCGGGTAGTGCTGAGCCATGCTCGGCAGGGGCGTTACCGGTAAAGTTCCTGCCGAGCATGGCTCGGCACTACAGAAACAGAAAGGGCCGCAATGCGGCCCTCTCTGTTCTCAATCTACGTGTTGCACATCACAGCCCGGCAGTGCTTCGATCACTCTGCAGCTCGCGGCGCAGCCAGTCATTGAGCATGCGCTTCTCATAACGCAGCGGATCGGTGTTGCTGGGCAGGCTGCTGTTGAGCAGGTAGCCGGTGTCGGACAGCTTGCGCTCGCCCTGGTCGATGACCTGGCCATTGGCGTCGGTCAGGGTGAACTGCAGTTCGATCCGCGGCGGATAGATGTCGCGCATGATGCGCACATCATCCAGGCGCGGGCCGTGCCACGGCTCGTAGTCGCCGGCGCGCTTGATGTCGGTAATGGTCACGTCCAGCTTCTGTCCGGGCTGCAGCTGCTTGCTGGCCTGCTTGCGCAGGTGTTCGGCCAGGTCCTCCACCCAGTTGCCGCGCTGCGCATCCCAGCGGTTGCGGCTGTAGCGCAGCTCGGTGAACTGGCTTGGATCGGTCCATTGCACCTGCACCGGGCCTTCGACGTTCAGGGCATGCGGTGCCTGCGGATCGGACACAGTGCGGGGCTTGGCATCGGCACCGCCAACAGCCAGCAGGCAGGCCAGCGCAAGTCCGGTAACTGTCAGGGTTTTCATGACGTACTCCTGAGGACTTTGATGGTGGAAGTGTGCAACTGACACCCCTACGCTGCAATGAATCCGGTGCCAGTTCGCAACAGCAGATTGCGCGATGGTTCATCATCACAGGGTGTGGATGCTTGCTCGCCCAGACTGGCCACCACGTCCCACCCCCTCTTTGCCGCGCCCCCCGCCATCAGCCCATGCCCGCTCCCCGCCCGGACTCCCCCCTGTCGTTGCTGTCCCTGGATGAAGAGGATCTGGAAAGCTCCAGTCTTTATCGGGAAGTATTCAATGCGGTGGCCAGCGGTTTCTGTGTGATCGAGCTGGTGTTCGAGGACGGCACCGCGGTGGATTTCATCTACCGCAAGGTCAATGCCGGTTTCCAGAAGGTCACCGGCCTGAGCAATGTCACCGGTCGGCGCGCGAGCGAGGTGGTGCCGGCGATGGAGGCCGATTGGTTCCAGGCCTTTGGGCGGGTCGTCAGCGAGGGTGGGATCAGCCAGTTCGAGCGCCAGGTGTCGGAGCCGTCGCGCTGGTATTCGGTGGAGGCGGTCCGCATCGGCGCGCCGGAAAAACACCAGGTGGCGGTGTTTCTGTTCGATATCTCCGCACGCAAACGCATTGAAACCGAGCTGGCGGAAAGCGAGGCCCGTTTCAGCGCCTTGGCGGACGGCCTGCCGATGCCGGTCTGGGTGGTGGATGACCTGGGCCAGCTGCGCTTCGTCAATACCGCGTTCTTCACCTTCTTCGGCTTGCCGGCCGATCAGGATCTGGGCCCTGATCCCTGGCAGCGCTTCCTGCACCCGGATGAGCGGGCGTCATTCGAGTACGAGCTGCAGGCGGCCTTGAACGGCCGTACCGAGCTGCACACCAACACTCGTGTGCGCCGCCACGATGGGCAGTGGCGCTGGTTGGAAATGAACGCCGTGCCGCGTTTCTCGGCCGATGGCCGCTTCATTGGCCTGGCTGGCAACAGCCCGGATATCACCGAGCGCCGCGAGATCGAGATGGCACGTGAAGACCTGCTCACCGCCGAGCGCGTAGCGCGCAACGCGGCCGAAGGCATGGCGCGGATGAAGGATGAGTTCCTCGCCACCTTGTCGCATGAGCTGCGCACGCCATTGACCACGGTGCTGGGCTGGAGCGAGTTGTTGCTGCAGCGCATGGAGGACGATCACCCGATGCGTCGCGGCATGGAAGTGATCGCCAGTAGTGCGATGACGCAGAAGAACCTGATGTCGGACATGCTCGACCTGAGCAGCATGTTGCTGGGCAAGGTGCAGCTGGAGGTGGAGGTCCTGGATCTGTGCGAGCAGCTGCGCGAGGCGGTACGCGCGCAGGAGCTGGTGGCCGAGGGCAAGGCGCAGACCGTGGTGCTGGACCTGCCCGAGCTGCCGCAGCCGGTACTGGGCGATGCCACCCGTCTGCAGCAGATCCTCGGCAACCTGCTGTCCAACGCAATCAAGTTCACGCCGGTGGAAGGGCGCATCGAGATCAGCCTGCTGCACGAAGCCGGGCACCTGGTGGTACAGATCAAGGACGACGGCGACGGCATCGCGGCGGAGTTCCTGGAGCATCTTTTCAGTCGTTTCAGCCAGGCCGACAGCACTACCACCCGCCGTCACGGTGGCCTGGGGCTGGGCCTGGCCATCGTCCAGCAGCTGACGGAGTTGCATGGCGGTACCGTCTCTGCGGCCAGCGCCGGGCCGGGGCTGGGTTCCACGTTCCGCGTGTGCCTGCCGGAGTTCCAGGCGCAGAAGGCGGCGCGCCACCCGCGCCGGCGCGTCCAGCGCGGCCGCATCGGCGAGCAGGTGGTGGTGCCCAATGCCCTGCAAGGTCTGCGCGTGCTGGCGGTCGAAGACCAGCTCGACATGCTCGGCTACATCCGCCGCCTGCTGGAAGAGCAAGGGGCATCGGTGGTCACCGCGGGTACTGCCGCCGAGGCGTTGGAACTGCTGGACCTGCGCGGGCATACCGCGTTTGATGTGCTGATCAGCGATATCGGCATGCCGGGCATGGACGGTTATGGGCTGATCCACACCCTGCGCCAGACCCTGGGGGTCAGTGGCGAAGAACTGCCGGCGGTGGCGGTGACCGCACTGGCGCGGGCCGACGACCGGCGCCGTGCGTTTTCCTCGGGTTTCCAGGGGCATCTGGCCAAGCCGTACAGCGTGGCTCAACTGATTGCGGCGATCCGCGATGCGCGTTTGCCGCGCTGAAATAGTTGGTTCTTCTCTCAACTGAAGGCGAAAGATCCGATGCCAGGGGACGTGCAGCGGATTGCGGGTGACTCAAATGCTCTGTGGATGGGGCAGAAGATGTGGGAGCTGCGTGAGCCGCGAAGCTCAGGGTGCTGACGCTACTGGCATCTGCCCCATCTGCGGATGCACCGGCTTCGCGGCTCATGCCGCTCCCTCAAAATCTTTGCACGGATTTCACGCGGAAAAACGGTACTGTGACGGCGTTCACTCATGGACGCTGCCATGCCCCTGTACGCGCCCCATGTTTACTCCGACCCGATGCTGATCGCATCGCTGGAGGCCTTGCTCGGCGAGTTGCCGGAGCAGGCCCGGGTCATGTTGGTCCTCAAGGATGGCAGCCGCGTGGCTGGCACGGTCACCGCGCAGCCGGCGTTGCAGCACTTCGCCGACCATAACGAGGAGCCAGGGGTGAATGCGACGGTGCGTCTGGAAGACCTGCTACGGGCCTGCCAGCAGCATGTGGTGTGGCTGGACAGCGTATTGCAGGTACTGCACCTGCCGCCCGCCGAACCTTGAGGCGGCGTCTCGCCAGAGCCCATTCAGCTGCGCGGAGCCGGTGATCGGGGCCGGCCCGGTAGAATGGCGGGCCCTGCTAGACGAATGACCGGCATGCCTGCTCCGCACGACGCTCCGTTGGAAACCCTGTTCCTCCCGTTCTCCAAGGCTGGCCTGCGCTGGCCACAAGGACCGGTACTGTTCCTGCGCGCGCGCGATGGTTGGCCGCTGCGCGAGCATGCAGACAGTAACCAGCTGGTCTGCGCACAGAGCTTCCGCCCGTTTGCCGAGGCGCTGCAGCGTAGCGGCTGGGAAGTGCGCGACGAGCAGGCACTGGAGCAGTCCGACGAGCGTTACGCGCTGGTGCTGGTGCTGCCACCGCGGCAGCGCGACGAAGCCCGCGCGCTGTTCGCGCAGGCGCTGGGCAAGCTGGCCCCGGGCGGCATCATCCTCGCTTGCCAGTCCAATAACGAGGGCGCCCGCTCCGGTGAAAGCGACCTGCAGCAGTTGGCGGGGCTGGGCGGCACGCTGACCAAGAACCACTGCCGCGCCTACTGGTCGCTGCCGGCCGAAGGCCAGCACGACGCGGCGCTGTACCAGCGCTGGGCGGCACTGGATGCACCGCGCAAGATCGTCGACGGCCGCTTCCTGAGCCGCCCGGGCGTGTTTGCCTGGGACCGTATCGATCCGGCTTCGGCCCTGCTGGTCGAGCAGCTGCCCGCGGATCTGGCCGGCCGTGGCGCCGACCTGGGCGCCGGCTGGGGCTATCTGTCGGCCGAAGTGCTGGCACGCTGCCCCAAGGTCACTGCGCTGGATCTGTACGAAGCCGAGGCGCGTGCGCTGGCCCTGGCCCGCCACAACCTGGCCGACGTCGGCGAGCGGGTGAAGCTGGATTTCCGTTGGCAGGACGTCACCGCCGGTATTGATGGCCGTTACGACTTCGTCGTCTCCAATCCGCCGTTCCACACCCCGGCGCGCGAAGACCGGCCCGACATCGGCCGCCGCTTCATCGCCGTGGCCGCGCAGTCGCTGCGTCCGGGCGGGCAGTTGTTCATGGTTGCCAACCGCCATCTGCCCTACGAGCAGATCCTGACCGAGAGTTTCGGTGAAGTGCGGGTTGCTGCCGAGCGTGATGGCTTCAAGGTCATCGTCGGCACCCGGGGCCGCGCATGAAGCTGGTCAAGCACATCGCCAACCTTGGTTACGGCAGTCGCAAGCAGGTCCAGCAGATGTTCCGCGAAGGCCGCATCACCGATGCGCAGGGTGAGGTGCTGTATGCCGACGACAAGGTCGAACACGACAATATCCGCATCGATGACGAAGTGCTGGACCCGCCACCTGGCTTGACCCTGATGCTGCACAAGCCGGCTGGCTACACCTGTTCGACCAAGGACCAGGGCAGGTTGATCTATGACCTGCTGCCCGATCGCTTCCGCGACCGTGATCCGGTGCTGTCCAGCGTGGGCCGGCTGGACCGCGACACCTCGGGGCTGCTGCTGATGACCGATGACGGCCAGCTGCTGCACCGCATCGTCTCGCCCAAGTCGAAGCTGGACAAGGTCTACGAAGCGCAGCTGGCGCAGGATCTGGACGGCAGCGAAGGTGCACGTTTCGCCAGCGGCACGCTGCTGCTGGAGTCGGACGACAAGCCCTTGCTGCCGGCCGAGCTTGAGGTGCTGGGTCCACGCGCCGTGCGCCTGACCCTGCACGAAGGCCGCTACCACCAGGTGAGGCGCATGTTTGCCGCGGTCGGCAACCACGTGCAGGCGCTGCACCGCTCGCGTATCGGCGGCCTGGGGCTGGGCGATCTGCCTGAAGGGCAATGGCGTCAGCTGGACGCCGCCGACCTGGCCGTGTTGTTTGGAGAAAAGGCGTGATGGAATTGCGTTTCCGCCCGCAGGCGGTGGTGTTCGACATGGACGGCCTGATGCTGGACAGCGAACGCGCCTTGATGGGCTGTCTGGAACACACCGCACAGCAGCATGGCTATGTATTGCCGCCCCCGCTGTTGCTGTCCCTGATCGGCTCGTCCGATGCGACCACCCGGCAGAAACTGGCCGACGTGCTGGGCTTCGAACGTACCGATGCACTGCTGGCCGCTTCCTATGCACGCTATGCCGGCATCGTTGATGCCGGGGTGCCGCTGCGGCCGGGCATCATCGAGTTGCTGGAACTGCTGCGTGAGCACGAGATGCCACGTGCGGTAGCTACCGCCACCCGTTCACCGTTGGCCCAGCGCAAGCTGGAGGCGGCCGGGCTGCTGCAGTATTTCCAGTTCGTTGCCACAAGCAGCGATGTGGCCCATTCCAAGCCGGCCCCGGACATCTACCTGCACGCCGCACGCGGCCTGGGCGTCCCTCCCGCGCATTGCCTGGCATTGGAAGATTCACCCACCGGTGTACGTGCCGCTTTGGCCGCCGGCATGACCACGATCCAGATTCCGGACCTGTTGGAGCCGGACGAAGAAGTGCGCGGCTACGGTCATCACATCACCGCCTCGCTGCACGATGTGCGCGAGCTGCTGCAGCAATGGCTGCCGGTAAGCGCAGCCTAGGCCTCACCGTAGTGCCGAGCCATGCTCGGCAAGGGGCTGTACCAGGAATGCCGCAGCCAGACGTTCCGCCTGTAGTGCCGAGCCATGCTCGGCATGAGGCCTTGCCGGTAACGCCCCTGCCGAGCATGGCTCGGCACTACATTGGACATTGCCAGTAAAGCCTCATGCCGAGCATGGCTCGGCACTACAGGTCATCTCTCAGGCGTTGCCTTCACCGCCGCCCAGCACCCGATGCCAGCCTTCCACGCCCAGCTTGTCCAGCGTGGCGATGTTGCGCTCGACAATCACATCCGGGTCGGGGAAAGCGGCCACCGCGCGCTCCACGCTGTCTTCGCGCAGCAGGTGCAGGGTGGGGTAGGGCGAGCGGTTCGTGTAGTTGCTCACATCGTCCGGCGCAGCACCGGCGAACTGGTACTGCGGGTGGAAACTGGCCACCTGCAGGATGCCCTGCAGATCCAGTGCTTCCACCGCCGCGTCCGCGTTCTCTAGGAAGTCGTTGTAGTCCAGGAAATCTTCCAGCACTTCCGGGTGGATGATCAGCGTGGTGTCGATCTGCTCGGCCGGGGTGTCGCGCAACAACACCAGCTCCTCGGCCAGCTGCTCCAGCAGCGCCTCGGGCGTGCTCGCATCGCTGAGCACGAAGCGCACCTGCTGCTTGACGTAGACGGCCTTGGCGAACGGGCACAGGTTCAGGCCAATCACGGCCTTCTCCACCCAGTTGCGGGTGACGGCGATGGGATCGATGGCGGCTTCTTCGTTCATGGCTGGTTCGTTCATGGCGGGAGCTTGGGCTGGCAGGGCAGGCGATTGTAGTGGCCAACCACGTCGGCTGCCGTGCTGGTGTCATCGCGGTGACGTTCACTGTCCACAAACTGGACAGCATGCATTGTTGAAATCCCCATGCTTTCAGCGGCTTGCAAGGATCTCGCCGGCGGCTAATAGGCAGCTGCCGGGCGCAGGTATTCAATGTCGGCACAGACCCCGCTAGGAGTACAGGCAATGGCAGAACAGGCATTTCTTCCCCGCGCGTTGTGGGCGGGCAAGCAGTTTGATGGTCAATGGCAGGCCGGTAGCAGCCAGCAGGATGTGATCGAGCCAGCCACCGGCAAGATACTGGGCAGCATCGCGATGGCCGACCCGGCGCAGATCGCACGCTCGGCCGCTGCCGCCGCCAAGGCGCAGCGCGACTGGGCCAACGCACCTTATGAAACCCGCGCGCAGGTGCTGCGTCGCGCCGCGCAGCTGGCCGATGAACACGCTGCCGAGATCATCGACTGGCTGGTGCGTGAGTCCGGTTCAACCAGGCTCAAGGCCGGCTTCGAGAACAAGGTAAGCACCAAGGCCCTGCACGAGGCCGTCGCGCTGCCTTCGCGCAGCGTTGGTGAGATCCTGCCGTCGGCGTCGGGTCGGTTGAATCTGGCGCGACGTCGACCGCTGGGTGTGGTCGGAGTGATCTCGCCGTTCAACTTCCCCTTGTACCTGGCGATGCGTGCCGTTGCGCCGGCGCTGGCGCTGGGCAATGCGGTGGTGCTCAAGCCGGATCCGCGTACGGCGGTCTGCGGTGGATTCGTGATTGCGCGCCTGTTTGAACTGGCCGGATTGCCGGCGGGTGTGTTGCATGTGTTGCCGGGCGACGGCGCAGCGGGTGCGGCGCTGACCAGTGATCCGAATATCGCCATGATCCAGTTCACCGGCTCCACCGCTGCCGGCCGCAAGGTAGGTGAAGCAGCTGGCCGGCATCTGAAGAAAGTGTCGCTGGAACTCGGCGGCAAAAATGCGCTGATCGTGCTCGACGATGCCGACATCGACCTGGCCATCGCCAATACCGCCTGGGGCGTCTACCTGCACCAGGGCCAGATCTGCATGGCCACCGGTCGCGTGCTGGTTCAACGTGGCATCTATGCGCAGTTCCTGGAAAAGCTCATCGCCAAAGCGCAATCACTGACCGTCGGTGATCCGGCGCTTGCCGATGTCGCGCTGGGCCCCTTGATCAACGCACAGCAGCGTGACCATGCCGCGCGCGTTGTGGCCGAGGCGGCAGCGGCCGGGGCGACACTGGAAACCGGCGGCACCTATCAGGATCTGTTCTTCGAGCCGACCGTGCTCAGTGGCGTGGACAAGACCAATCCTGCTTTCCGTGAGGAGATCTTCGCACCGGTGGCGGTGGTGGTGCCGTTCGACAGCGATGAAGACGCCGCAGCGTTGGCCAACGACACCGAGTACGGCCTGTCGATGGCCATCGTCTCCAGCAATGTTGGCCGTGCCCTGAAGCTGGGCGAACAACTGCACACCGGCATCCTGCATATCAACGACCAGACCGTGAATGACGAGGTCGTCAATCCGTTTGGCGGTGTCGGTGCCTCCGGCAATGGCAGCAGCATCGGCGGCCCGGCCAACATCGAAGAGTTCACCCAATGGCAGTGGCTGACCATCAAGGGCGAAGCCCCGGCCTATCCACTCTGAACAGGAGAAACCCATGAGTGCATCTGCAGAACTGCGTGACATCACCGTGGCGGTGGTGCGCGAGAAGGAAAAGCCGTTCACCATCGAGAAGGCGCGCATCCGCGGGCCCAAGGATGACGAGGTGCTGGTGCGTGTCGTTGCGACCGGCCTGTGCCATACCGACCTGATCGTGCGCGACCAGTACTACCCGGTGCCGTTGCCGGCAGTACTTGGCCATGAAGGTGCGGGCGTGATCGAAGCGCTGGGCCCGGGTGTCAAGGATCTGAAGGTCGGCGACCATGTAGTGCTCACCTACGGTGCCTGCGGGCATTGCAATCCCTGCAGTGGCGGTCATGGTGCGTACTGCAAGGATTTCTACGGGCTGAACTTCGGCGGTGGTGAACTGGACGGCAGCACCGCCATCCAGGACCCGCACGGCCAGCCGCTGCACGATCATTTCTTCGCCCAGTCCTCGTTCGCAACCTACGCGCTGAGCCGCGAGAACAATGCGATCAAGGTGCCGGTCGATGCGCCGTTGGAGCTGCTCGGCCCGTTGGGCTGTGGCATCCAGACCGGTGCCGGTGCGGTGATCAACTCGCTCAAGGTCGGCGCTGGCAGCAGCTTTGCGTCCTATGGTGCGGGTGCGGTTGGCTTGAGTGCGGTGATGGCTGCGCGTGTGGCCGGTGCCACCACCATCATCGCCATCGACGTGGTGCCGTCGCGGCTGGAGCTGGCCAAGGAACTGGGTGCCACCCATACGATCAACAGCCGCGAGGTGGATGTGATCGAGGCGGTGCGTGCCATCACCGACGGCGGTGCTGACTTCGCGCTGGAATCCACCGGTCGCCCGGAGGTGTTGGCGCAGGGCATCGAAGCGCTGGGCGGGTTGGGCATGATCGGCGTGGTGGGTGCGCCCAAGCTGGGCACCAAGGCCGAGTTCGATGTCAACAACCTGCTGCTGGGTGGGCGTAGCATCCGCGGCATCGTCGAAGGCGACAGCGTGCCCAAGGTATTCATCCCACAGCTGGTACAGCTGTACCAGCAGGGCCGCTTCCCGTTCGACAAGCTGGTGAAGTTCTATCGTTTGGAGCAGATCAACCAGGCAGCCGAAGACAGCACCAAGGGCATTACCTTGAAGCCCATCCTCAAGATCGGTTGATGGAACAAACCATCGCGGGCCGAACGGCTCCGCGATGGCAATTCAGTCAGCGAGCGAGGTGTAGGCTGGGTGCAGTTGTCTGGAGGACGCCCATGGCCACCACGCTCGTGCAGCAGCAACGCCTGGCAGCAGCGCGACAGCGCTTCGCGGAAGGCGGCAGCCTGCCTGCGCAACTGCTGGCACCGGCCGTGCTGCGTTCCTGGGAACGCTCGCGGCAAGCGGGCGTGCGTCCGCAGCAGGCGCCACAGTATTCTTCGTTGGTGCAACGCAAGCTGCGTCTGGACGATCCGGTGGATCGTTTGTTGGCGCGGTGCGTGCGCCAGGACATGGATGACCTGTGGGCGGCGTTCGGTGGCCGCCGTTGGACCCTGTTCTGCGTCAACCGCGACGGCCTGATCATCGCCCAACGCGAACACGGCCTGGGCGATGAGGCGATACTGCGGCCGATCCAGCTAGGGCGGCGCGTGCGTGAGATCGAGATCGGCACCACCGCGCCGTCCTGCGCACTGGCCGAGGATGCGCCGGCCCTGGTACGCGGGAACGAGCATTACCTTGATGAGTTCTCTCAGGTCTATTGCCTGAGCGTGCCCCTGCACGGCGCCGATGGTGAAGTACTGGGCGCACTGGATATCACCGGCATCGGCGAGCGTGACAGCGAGTTGCTGCGCGGCTACTTCCGCCAGGCCGCGTTGTCGATAGAGAACCAGTTGATCCAGCAGCAGCGTGACTGCCATCTACTGGCCGTGCAGCACGACGCGCGTTGGCTGGGCACGCCGCTACAGGGCGTGCTGGCGGTGGGCGAAGACGGCCAGCTGCGTGCCGCAAACAGCGTGGCGCGGCGCCTTCTCGGCCTTCCGCGCAGTGGTGTCTTGCCGTTGATGACATTGGACGCAATGTTTGCCGAAGCCAGCACGCACCAGCGTCGCCGCCTGCTGCAGGTCGGGCCGGTACATCGGGTGCCGCTGCGTGCAGACAGCGCCTTGCAGGTTCAGTACCTGCGCGGACCGGTGCGCGCGCGTGCCAGTACCCAGGCGGTTGCGGTGGCAGCGACGGGTTCGCTACGTAGCCAGGGCGCACAGGCGGTGCGCGAGGCGGTGGCGGCGCATGCCGGCAATCTCAGCGCCGCGGCACGTCAGCTGGGTATTTCGCGCACCACCCTGTACCGCAAGCTGCAGCAGGCCGGTTGAGCCTGCTGCAACGGGTTCAGATCAGTCGCGGAAGTTGTCGAACTGCAGCGGCTGTTCGAAGTCGCCCTTCTTCAGCAGCGCCATCACTTCCTGCAGGTCATCGCGCTTCTTGCCATTGACGCGCAGCTTGTCGCCGTTGATCTGGGTGTCGACCTTGATCTTGGATTCCTTGATCTTGGCGGCGATCTGCTTGGCCAGCTTCTGCTCGATACCCTGCTTGACCGTCACCTGCTGGCGCGCGCCACCCAGGTTGGTCTCGATGTCGCCGAATTCCATGCAACGGAAGTCGATGTTACGCGCGGCCAGGCGCTGCTTGAGGATGTCCGACATCTGCTTGAGCTGGAAATCGGTGGGGGCGGTGAGCTTGATCAACTTCTCGCCATCCTGCTCAAAGCTTGCGGCCACGCCCTTGAAATCGAAGCGGGTGGACAGCTCGCGGTTGGCCTGGTCGATGGCGTTGGTCAGCTCGTGCTTGTCAACTTCGGATACGACGTCAAAAGAAGGCATGGGGCCTGCTCCAATCAGAAAACAGCGGCCATTCTAGGCGATTGGCGGGGAGGGGATGGTGGAAGACGGACGGTGCCGATGCCGATAGGCGTCGGCGGTGCTTCTGCCTTGGCTTCTGCCGTTGCTTCTGTCTTGGCTTGTGTTGTTGCTGTTGCCGTTTCTTTTGCTTTTCAAGCTCGTCATTCCCGCGAAGGCGGGAATCGGTCCTGGTGTTGGTGCGGGATTTGCGGTGGTGTGGTTGCTCGTTGGGTCGGCGGAAAGGAAGCGCGCGGCCAACGCGGTTCCCCGCGTCGCGGGGATGCCGGGGGC
>NZ_JBRREA010000084.1:0-14953 GCF_056759975.1 Stenotrophomonas sp. STEN031 | reverse complement strand
GGGTGGGGTGTGGTCGTCGTCTTACCCTCCCCGCCTCCCCCCCTCCCCCCGGCGCCCCCCCCCCCCCCGCCGCGGCGGGGGGGGGGGGGTGGGGGGGGGGCCCCCCCCGCTTCCCGCGGTCAGCTTCAACTACAGCAGCGGCGCCTACAGCTGCGCCACGATGTTGATGATCGTGCTCTGCGCCTGCGGCACCCGATCCCGTCTCCTTCCCCCGCGAGCGAGGGAAGGGCGAAGGTGCCATGCGCAGTCGGCTTCGATCAGAGCAATGGCACCAGCAACAATGCCACGATGTTGATGATTTTTATGAGGGGGTTGATCGCCGGCCCGGCCGTGTCCTTGTACGGATCGCCCACGGTATCGCCAGTCACCGCCGCCTTGTGCGCTTCGCTGCCCTTGCCGCCGAAGTGACCGTCCTCGATGTATTTCTTGGCGTTGTCCCAGGCACCGCCACCGGTGGTCATCGAGATCGCCACGAACAGGCCGGTGACGATGGTGCCGATCAACAGGCCACCCAGCGCCTTTGGCCCGAGCAGCAGGCCAACCACCACCGGTACTGCGACCGGCAGCAATGACGGCACGATCATTTCCTTGATCGCCGAGCGCGTGAGCATGTCCACCGCCTTGTGGTACTGCGGCTTGGCGGTGCCCTGCATGATGCCGGGGATCTCGCGGAACTGGCGGCGTACTTCCTCCACCACCGCGCCGGCCGCGCGGCCTACCGCTTCCATTGCCATCGCGCCGAACAGGTAGGGGATCAAGCCGCCGATCAGCAGGCCGATGATCACCGTGTGGTCGGACAGATCGAAGGCAAAGGCCTCGCCGGGATGTGCTACCTGCAGGTTGTGCGTGTAGTCGGCGAACAGCACCAGTGCTGCCAATGCCGCCGAACCGATCGCATAGCCCTTGGTCACCGCCTTGGTGGTGTTGCCCACTGCATCCAGCGGATCGGTGATGTCGCGGATGTCCGACGGCAGCTCGGCCATCTCGGCGATGCCGCCGGCGTTGTCGGTGATCGGGCCGTAGGCATCCAGCGCGACGATCATGCCGGCCATCGACAGCATCGCAGTTGCAGCGATGGCGATGCCGTACAGGCCGCCGAAGTGGAACGCCGACCAGATCGCCACACACACTGCGATAACCGGCAGTGCGGTGGATTTCATCGACACGCCGAGGCCGGCGATGATGTTGGTGCCGTGGCCGGTGGTCGATGCCTGCGCCACATGCTGCACCGGCTTGTACTGGGTGCCGGTGTAGTACTCGGTGATCCACACGATGAGGCCGGTCAACACCAGGCCGATCAAGGCGCAGATGTAAAGATTGGTGGCGCCGTGGCTGGAATCGGCCATCAGTTGCGTGGTGACCGGCCAGAAGGCGATGGCGGCCAGCACGCCAGAGACGATCACGCCCTTGTACAGCGCGCCCATGATCGAGCCGCCGGCTTTCACCTTGACGAAGAACGCACCGATGATCGAGGCGATGATCGACACGCCGCCCAGCACCAGGGGGTACAGCACCGCGTTGCGGCCGACTTCGGCCATCATCATGCCGCCGAGCAGCATGGTGGCGATCACCGTTACCGCGTAGGTCTCGAACAGGTCGGCAGCCATGCCGGCGCAGTCACCAACGTTGTCACCGACGTTGTCGGCGATCACCGCCGGGTTGCGCGGGTCGTCTTCGGGAATGCCGGCTTCGACCTTGCCGACCAGATCGGCGCCGACGTCCGCACCCTTGGTGAAGATGCCGCCGCCCAGTCGCGCGAAGATCGATATCAGCGAGCTGCCAAATGCCAACCCAACCAGCGCATGCAGGTTGTCGGCCTGGCTCAGGCCCATGCGCTGCAGCACCAGGTAGTAGCCCGCCACGCCAAGCAGGCCCAGCCCGACCACCAGCATGCCGGTGATCGCACCGCCGCGGAACGCCACATCCATGGCCGCGCTCATGCCGTTGCGGGCGGCCTCGGCGGTGCGCACGTTGGCACGCACCGACACGTTCATGCCGATATAGCCGGCAGCACCGGACAGCACCGCGCCAATGGCGAAACCGATCGCCGTGTACCAGCTGAGGAAGACACCGACCAGCACGAACAACACCACGCCGACGATGGCGATGGTCAGGTATTGGCGGTTGAGATAGGCGCGCGCACCTTCCTGGATGGCGGCGGCGATTTCCTGCATGCGGGCATTGCCGGCAGGTTGGCGTAGGACCCATTGGGCCGAGATGATGCCGTAGACGATGGCGACAGCGGCGCAGACAAGCGAAAGCACAAGACCGTACTGTTCGAGCATGACCCCTCCAGCGTTGGTGGATGCCATCCAGCTGTGGATGAAGCGGGGACACGCCGGGTAGATCGAAGCACTGGAACAGACCCGGGCCGCGTGCGGCTGTGGTACGTGTCGCTGTGTTCAAACACTCTGAGGCGGCCTGAGTATGACTGCCAGCTGTCTCCACCGCCAGCAGGCGGCGTTCTTGCCCGGCGGTTCAGGCAGACGCTGGCAACGTCGGCAGCTTGCCGATAGGGAACACCATGATGAAAGTCGCCTTCCACTTGATCCTGCTTGCCGCGCTGCCACTGCCGCTGTTCGCGGCCAACGCCAAGCCCGAGATCGAACGGCCAGCAGCCAGCCCACAGGCCGTTGCTGCGCTGCACACCGTGCGACAGATTCCTGAAGCCTGCACCCGCATCGAAGGGCGTTTCACTGGCGATGCCGCCGCTCCCTATGACATGCAGTTGGTGCGGATCAGCGCGCAATGTCAGGCGCGCGCTGCTTTCCTTGATTCAACCAAGGTGACGCCCAGCGAAGCCAGCGGTTGGAAACTCAACGAAGTCGTGCGCATCCCCTCGGCAAGCTGCAACACGCAGCAGGCCTTGATCGAGGTGTGGCGAAAACCGGCCGGCCAACAGGTGGCACTGGACGGGCAGGGTCAGAACCGGGTGTACCTGGAAGATGCCAAGACGCAGGCGGCGGCAGGGCGCCTGGCCGCATTGCCAGCGTATTCGGCCGTCCTGAGAATGGAAGGAGCAAGCTGTCGCTGAGCGCGACAGGTCACTGCAGGGCGCAGCATTGCGCCCATGCCATGCTGCTTACTCGCGCAGTGTGAGTTTGTCTGCCATGCCGTCGAAGGTGCTCTGGTCGGATGGCGACAGGTTGGGGCGGCCTGCGAACACACCCATGGTGATGGTTCCCTGCACGAAATAGGTCTCACCCTCTTCCACCTCAATCGTCAACACGTCCTTGGCCTCGGAGTGGACGGTGTACTCATGGGTGCCGGGCTCGGCAAGGTGGATGAAGTAATTGCCGCTGCGCAGCTTGCCCAGTTCCTGCTGACCCTCGCGGACCTTGAAGCCGATCGCGCCGCCAGTGAATTTTGAGGGACGGAAGAACACGATTTGTGCCTTGTCGGCGGGTGCGGCTGCAACCAGACCGCTGCGGGCGGGGGATTCAGCTGCGGCAGGACTGTCAGCGACCGCTGCAGGCGCGGTTTGCGCCGTATCACCGGCTGTCGCGGTATCGGCTGCTTCTGCTTCCTCCGGCGCACTGGCGGACGCTTCCTGTGGGGAGATGGTGGCATCGGTGGGTGCCTGCACTTGCTGTGCGAAAGCACCAAGCGGTATCAGCAAGCTTGCAGACAGTGCCATCGCGCACGAACGTAGGCGCATCGAACTATTCCTTGGATTGGGCCGGGGTTTCCGGCGGGGGTGGGACAACAGGGCCTGCAACGGCAGTGCTGCCGTTGCCGGAGTCGACGGCCGGATCAGGATGGCTTGTGGTGTCCGGCTCGGCGGCAGGAGTTGCGCTGGTTACAGGTGTTGCCGCGGCCTTGGTTCTGGCGATGCCGCGCGTGCCTGCGGGAATCTCGATTTCCCGGCCTCGGATGAACATCGCAAAGGGCCCCGCTGCGATTGATACGCCAAGCGCCATGCCAGTGTTGTCATCACCGGCGGCACCGAGACTGAAACCGCGCAGCAGCAGTTGGCCCTGCGATGTTTCCAATGTGCGTGCGGCAATCAGCAGTTCACCGGGGGCGCCGCCGCCACGCGCCGCTGCGGCGTGGACGATTTGACCGGTTCCACGGATGCCGCGCGGGAGGCGTTCAACGCCATCCAGCAGCAGTGGCTCGACCAGCGTGATGGCGAATACGTCGCCGCGCTTATTGGTGGAGGATGCCAGGGGTTCGGCGATTTCAATAATGACGGGCGTGCCGGCAGGAATCATGGCAAGCGTGTCAGCTGCCGGTGCAGGTGCGGTTTCGACAGCGCTTGCAAGCGCGTGTGAGTCCAGCCCCTGATTGGCTGCGTTGCTGGATGCCGCATGCAGTGCCAGCGCCATGGCGACGCAGCGGAACAGAAGTGATGACACGTGGATAGGCCCCCTGCCTGAACAGGCGATGCTAGCCGCACCGACACGGATTTGGAATGTGTCAGCCAGGGCATCCCGACGGCAGCGGGAGAGGAGCGCCACTTGTTGTGACGGGTTGATGCCGGGTTGGTTTACCTTGCGGCGGCTGCCTTGTCCTGCTGTGCCAGATGCTGACCAACGCGGTAACCCGCGCCGGCCAATATGCAGACGACGAGGAAGCCAAGCATCCCGATCATTATCTTGCGGAACATGCTGCACCGCCTGGGTGGGAACCTTGGCCGAAGGATGCGCCGCCATTCCGCGCGACACACCTGTCTGAAGTCATGGCAGTACCTGCCCTGTAGAGCCGAGCCATGCTCGGCTGAGGCGTTACCAGGAAATCGTCCCCTGTAGAGCCGAGCCATGCTCGGCTGAGGCGTTATCAGGAAATCATCCCCTGTAGAGCCGAGCCATGCTCGGCTGAGGCGTTACCGGGAAATCGTCCCCTGTAGAGCCGAGCCATGCTCGGCTGAGGCGTTACCGGGAAATCGTCCCCTGTAGAGCCGAGCCATGCTCGGCTGAGGCGTTACCAGGAAATCATCCCCTGTAGAGCCGAGCCATGCTCGGCTGAGGCGTTACCGGTGGAACCTCTGCCGAGCTGGGGTGGGCACTACATTGCCTGCTCAGGCTTCCCAGCTCGGGAGCTTCCTGGCTACGGCGATGTTCTTCAACGTCACGTACTTGGGCAGGCCATCGCGGCCATACGGCAGCGGCGCTTCGCCACGGATCAGCGGCTGCAGGTAGCGGCGCGCTTTTTCGGTGATGCCGAAGCCATCCTTGCGGATGAAGCCGGCCGGCATCTTCTTCTCGTGGTTGGCTACCTTGGACAACGGCGCGGCTTCGATCTTCCAGCGGTACGGTACGTCGGAGCTGCGCACGATCACCGGCATCACCGAGTTCTGTCCCTTCAGCGCGAACTGCACCGCTGCCTTGCCCACCGCCTGCGCCTGTTCCCAGTCGGTCCTGGAGGCAATGTGGCGGGCCGAGCGTTGCAGGTAGTCGGGCAAGGTCCAGTGCACCTTGTAGCCGAGCTCGGCCTTGACCTTGCCGGCCAGGTAGGAGGCCACGCCGCCGAGCTGGGTGTGGCCGAAGGAATCCTTGACCCCGCCGGCATCGGCGACGAACTGGCCGTCGGCGGTATGGATGCCCTCGCTGGCCACCACGACGCAGAAACCGACCTTCTCAACGACTTGCTTCACCTTGGCCAGGAACACCGGCTCGTCATAGGCACGCTCCGGCAACAGGATGATCTGCGGCGCGTCATCGGGGTTCTCGCCAGCCAGTCCTGCAGCTGCGGCCAGCCAACCGGCATGGCGGCCCATCGCTTCGTAGATGAAGACGCGAGTCGAGGTTTCGGCCATCGCGGCCACATCCAGCGCCGCCTCGCGCACCGAAATGGCGGTGTACTTGGCCGCCGAGCCGAAGCCAGGGCAGGTATCGGTGACCGCCAGATCGTTGTCGATGGTCTTGGGTACGCCCACGCAGGTCAGCGGGTAGCCGAACTCCTTGGCCAGCTGTGAGACCTTCAGCGCAGTGTCGGCCGAGTCATTGCCACCGTTGTAGAGGAACCAGCGCACGTCATGCGCCTTGAACACCTCCAGCAGGCGCTCGTACTTGGCGCGGTCGGCCTCGAGCGACTTGAGCTTGTAGCGGCACGAGCCGAACGCGCCGCCCGGGGTGTGGGCCAGTGCGGCGATGTTGGCGGCCGACTCCTTCGAGGTGTCGATCAGCTCCTCGCGGAGGGCGCCGAGGATGCCGTTGCGTGCAGCCAACACCTTGATTTTCTTCGATCTTGCCTCGCTGATGACGGCCGAGGCGGTGGCATTGATGACGGCGGTGACGCCGCCGGACTGGGCATATAGCAAGGTGCCTTTGGACATGGGCAATACTCTCCAGAGCGGGGGACATTCCGGGACATTGGCCGGATGCGGTAAGCTGCACATATTGCGGTGCAGCGTGAATCGGCCCATGAGTCTAACGCCGCTGTCCGTCCCGTTACCTCAAACATATGGGAGTCAGGAATGCGATTGGTTCTGTTGGGACCGCCCGGTTCGGGCAAGGGCACGCAGGCGACGAGCCTGAAGGAACAACTGCAGGTTCCGCACATTTCCACCGGTGACCTGCTGCGCGCCGAAGTGGCTGCCGGCACCGAGCTGGGCAAGCAGGCCAAGGCGGTGATGGATGCCGGCAACCTGGTGTCCGACGACATCCTGCTGGGCATGCTGGAGTCGCGCCTGTCCCAGGCCGATACCGCCAAGGGTTTCATCCTGGACGGTTACCCGCGCAATGTGGCCCAGGCCAATGCACTGGGTGAACTGCTGGCCAAGCTGAACCAGCCGCTGGATGCCATCGTGCAGCTGGACGTGCCGACCGAACTGCTGGTCGAGCGCATCGCCGGCCGCGCCAAGGAGCAGGGCCGCGCCGACGACAACCCGGAATCGGTGCGCCAGCGCCTGCAGGTCTACAACGATTCCACCGCGCCGGTGATCGATTTCTACGCCGCCAAGGGCACCCTGGCCCGCGTCGATGGCGTTGGCGCGCTGGACGAAGTGCTGGCCCGCATCCTGGCGGCGATCAAGCGCTGAGGATGTCCGGCTGTGGCGGGTGACCGCCACGGCCGTCTGCGTGTCAGCGAAGGCCGCCGCGCATACGGAAACGCCCGGATCCATGCACTGGATCCGGGCGTTTCGCTTATAAAAGCCAGCTAAGGGCGTGCTCACGGCCCCATCAGCATGAGCTCCCTGGGGATGGCCTCTTGGGGAGTAGGACCTGAGGGATACTGAGGCTGGCGTCACGTATTTTCAGTGTGAATGTCGTGTGACGGTATCGGGGAATCCCCTACATGTGATTAGGGGTACAGCTGGGAGTTGCTCCGGATACCCCTGGATCGACGCATCGGCGACAATCGGTGGATGAGCAAGATCCATATTCTCGGCATTGCCGGCACTTTCATGGGCGGTGTGGCCGCCTTGGCCCGCGAACTCGGTCATCAGGTCGAGGGCAGCGATCAGGCGGTCTATCCGCCGATGTCCACGCAATTGGAAACCTTGGGTATCCGCCTGTCGCAGGGCTACCTGCCATCCAATATCAGTGCGGATTGCGACGAAGTAGTGGTGGGCAACGCGCTTTCGCGTGGCAATGCTGCGGTCGAGGCTGTGCTCGATTCAGGCCGTCGCTATACCTCCGGGGCGCAATGGCTGTCCGAACGGGTGCTGCCCGGTCGTGACACGCTGGCTGTGGCGGGTACCCACGGCAAGACCACCACCACCACCATCCTGTCCTATCTGTTGCAGGCCGCAGGACGTGAGCCGGGCTTCCTGATCGGCGGCGTGGCCGAGGATTTCGGGGTGTCGGCGCGATTGGGACGGTCGCTGGTCGAGGTTGCGGGCAAGGTCTTACCCTCATCCGCCCCTGCGGGGCAGCTTCCCCCGGCGGGGGAAGGGGAGGACGCGTCGATCCTTTCGGATCGATCAGGTTCAAGTCGACCGCTTTTTGTGGTGGAAGCTGACGAGTACGACACCGCGTTCTTCGACAAGCGCAGCAAGTTCGTCCATTACCGTCCGCTGGTCGCCATCCTCAACAACCTGGAATTCGATCACGCCGACATCTTCCCGGACGTGGCCGCGATCCAGCGTCAGTTCCATCACCTGGTGCGCACCGTACCGGGCCGTGGCCGCCTGATCGTCAATGGTGAGGACACCTATCTGGCCGAAGTGCTGGCGATGGGGTGTTGGACGCCGGTCGAACGGTTTGGATTTGATCCGGCGCTGGAATGGAGCGCGCGCCTGATCCAGCAGGACGGCAGCGCTTTCGCGGTACTGCATCGCGGTGTTGAAGTGGCAACGGTGGAATGGTCGCTGCTGGGTCGGCACAACGTGCTCAATGGTCTGGCCGCGCTGGCAGCCGCGCATGCGGTGGGCGTGGATCCGGCACAGGTTGCGCCGGCCCTGGCGGGTTTCCACAGCGTCAAGCGGCGCATGGAGGTCATCGGACAGGCGCAGGGCATCACCATCTACGACGATTTCGCCCATCACCCGACAGCGATCCACACCACGCTGGAAGGGCTGCGCGCCAAGGTGGGTGAGGCACGCATCGTGGTGGCGATGGAGCCACGCAGCAATTCGATGCGCCTGGGCGCACATTCGCAGGCGCTGGCGCCGTCGTTGGACATTGCCGATGCGGTGGTGTTCCTGGCGCGCCCGGAACTGCCGTGGGATGCCGCCAGGGTGATCGATGCCGTACGTGGGGATGCGCAATCCGTATCCGATACGGACGCATTGCTGAGCGAGCTCGGCAATGTCACACGTGCTGGCGACCACGTGGTGTTCATGTCCAACGGCGGCTTTGATGGCGCACCGCGACGTTTCCTGGCGCAACTGCAGGGCAGTTGATGAGGCAGGCCGGGTTGCATGCAACCCGGCGCTGCAGCGGCGGCTGCGGCAGGCGATGAATGGTCGCTTCGATGCGGTGGAGTACCATCAGGGCGTCTGCTGAAACGTTACCCGGATGATGCAATTGCTCAGTCTTGCCCTGTTTCCCCTGCACGCGGTGTTGCTGCCCGGTGCGACCTTGAGCCTGCGTGTATTTGAACCGCGCTATCTGGACCTGGTGCGCGAATGTGGGCGCAGCGGCAGCAGTTTCGGCGTGTGCCTGATCCTGGAGGGTGAAGAAGTGGGTGCGCCGGCGATCCCTGCTGCATGGGGGGTGGAGGCAATGGTCGAGGATTTCGATGTCGGTGCGGACGGCATCCTGGTGTTGCGACTGCGCGGTGCGCGGCGCTTCCATGTGAGTGCAAGCCACGTGCGTGACAACGGCCTGGTGATGGCCGACGTGGAGTGGTGCGAGCGCGACAGTGATGACGAACTGCAGCCCGAGCACGGTTTGCTGGGCACGGTGCTGGAGCACATCATCGAACAGATTGGTGGCGAGTACACGACTGCCGGTCCGGCGCAGCTGGATCAGGCGGCGTGGGTGGGCTGGCGCCTGGCCGAACTATTGCCGCTGCGTGAAACGCAGCGGTTGCAGCTGCTGCAGGAGAACGATCCGCAGCGGCGCCTGGATCGTTTGCTGGAGTGGATCCCCGAGTTGGACGTGCCGATCGAGGGCGATCTGTAGCCGAGTTGCAGGAGCGGCGTGAGCGGCGAGGTATTGCCAGCCATGCGGCGGACGCCGCTCCCAGAGTGCGAGCGGGCAACGCGGTCCGCGGTCGTAGTGCCGAGCATGGCTCGGCACCACCGCACTGACGTGTCGCGGGGAACGCCCCTCTTGCCGAGCATGGCTCGGCACTACGTTGTCATGGTGTTGGTTCGGTGCGGATCATCAACAACGGCAAGCCAGTTTCCGGCTGCACCTGTTGCTGGGTTTCAACGCCATCCAGCGACTGCTTGAGTGCATCCAGCGCGGGGTCTACCCCACGCAGCGGCCGCCACATTCCGAACAATTTGAGGTGGCGCTGGTAACGCAGGGTCTGTGCGCTGCCCAGCCAGACCGGAGCCTGTCCCGGCTGCAGACGGGCCGAAGAGGGCCATAGCCGCAGGGCGTAGACCTCATCCGGGCGTTCGCCGGGGCGCAGCATCAGCAGTGCCTCGACATTGGTGTCCAGCGTTGCCGGCAATACCGGTACCTGCTGCGGCGTGGCCTTCATGTCCAGCATCATCAGCGCCTGCTGCCAGCCCGCCTGTGGTTGCCGGATCCAGCCATTGCGCTCGAGCCGCTGCTGCAGGGCGGGCAGCGGCCCGGCCACCTGCACGTCCAGCGGCCAACGCTGGTCATCATCGAAATCATTGCGGCGTGCCGGCAGCTCGCGCCAACCCGCTTGCCACCAATGCGAGGCGTCCATCTGCACGATGCTGGCAGCCGCAGGTTCAAACTTGGCCAGTTTGGCCGGCACGTTGCGCGGGGCATACCAGAGCCCGGCAATCACGAACACGCCATAGAACAGCCAGGCTACCGGCTTGACCCAGAACGAACGGTTGAAGCGGCGCCGATAGGCCACGCCCAGCACCAACAGCCAGAACACGCCGAACAACATGCCGCCGATCACGTCGCTGAGCCAGTGCGCGCCCAGATAGATGCGGGCAAAGCCGATCACGGTGACCACCGCGCCAGACAGCAGGTACGGCCAGACGCGGGTACGTCCTGGCAGTTCACGGCCGATCAGCACGGCGAAGAAGCCAAAGGTGATGGTCGCCATGGTCACTGCCACCGACGGGAAACCAAACCCGCTGCTCGCGGCCGGCGGCCGCACCACATCGACGGTGGCGCCCAGCAGCTTGGTCAGGGCCAGGCCGAAAGCCAGCGCCGCCAACCAATGGAAGACCGCCATCCAGCGCCGCCGCCAGGCCAGGTAGCCCATGCCCGCGGCAATCGCCGGCAACAGCACCTGCCAATCGCCCAGCGAGGCCAGCGCCGCCATTGGATAGTCCGCCAGCGGGTTGCGCAGGGCCAGCATCAGCCGGTGCACCGCCAGGTCCAGCGCCAGCGGCTCGCCATGTCCCACCACCACCATCAGCAGCGCGAACCAGCCCCAACCCAGCACCAGCAGCATCAGCGCCAGCATCGCCAGCGGCACCGATTCGCGACGCTTGGGGTCGAACAGGTCGCTCAGCGAATGGCCGATGAAATGCGGGTGGCGGTGTGACCAGGCCAGCAGCCGGGCCAGCCATCCGTCCATGCGTGCCGCCGACCAGCGGTAGCTGTACAGCACGATGGCCCAGACCAGTCCCAGCAAGGTGCCGAGCAGGGCAATCACCAGGAACAGGCGCCCGGCCACCGCCGCCACGGCGTCATAGGCCTGGCCCAGCGCCCAGCCGGGTAGCAGGAACAGGATCGCCCAAGACAGGCAGGCCAGGCCGCTGGCCTTGAGATAGCTGCTGAAGCGCATGTTGGCCATGCCGGCGATTGCTGGCACGAAGGGCCGGATGGCGCCTACGTAGCGGGCGATCAGGATGCTCTTGAAGGCATTGCGGCGGAACATGAACTCGCCACGGTCGAGCAGTTGCGGGTAGCGGCTGAACGGCCAGACGCCGCGCAGGCGGTCACCCCAGCGGCGGCCCACCCAATAGCTCAAGCCGTCGCCGGCGAAGGCGCCCAAGGTTGCACATATCACCGCATAGGGGCCGGACAGCTCGCCCATGCCGATCAATACACCTACCGCGATCATCAGCGGCAGGGCCGGCACGATGGCGCCAAGGATGATCACGGCATCGCAGAAGGCAATGGCGAAGATCGCCAGGCCAGCAAGGACGGGATGGGCGGCGATCCACGCAAGCGTGGCGTCGATCCAGGAAGAATTCATCGGCCGATTATAAAGGGAAGCCCGAGTCAGACCGATGGCAGCGGTGGAGGTTCAGTGGAATGTGCGGTGGCCTGTTCACCTGCGATGCCGTTCGGTGAATGCCAGCGTGGCGACTAGACTATTGTGATGACTGAATCCTCACCGGCTACCGTTGCCGCGCTCAAAGCAGACAGCTTCGGGCGCATCCTGCTGATGGAAGGCCCCAACGGACGCTTCGTGCGCCGAGACCTCGGGGCGACGCCCTGGTGGCTGCGATTGCCTGCGTGGTGGCTGGCGCGGCGCGAAGCGCGCGCGCTGGCCAAGCTTGCCGGCATGGAGGCGACGCCGCGGTTGCTGGCCTGGGATGGGCGTTGGCTGGACCGCAGCTTCATGGAGGGCGCGGCCATGTACCAGCGCCCGCCGCATGGCGACGTGGGCTATTTCCGCGCGGCGCGGCGCCTGCTGCAACGCGTGCACCGCCACGGCATCGCCCACAACGACCTGGCCAAGGAGGCCAATTGGCTGGTACGCGAGGATGGTTCACCGGCGCTGATCGACTTCCAGCTGGCCGTGTGCGGCAACCCGCGTTCGCGCTGGATGCGGCTGTTGGCGCGCGAGGACCTGCGTCACCTGCTCAAGCACAAGCGCATGTACTGCCGCCAGGCATTGACCCCGGTGGAGCTGCGCCTGCTAAAACGGCACTCATGGATACGCGAGCTTTGGTTTGCGACAGGCAAGCCGGTCTATCGTTTTGTCACCCGTCGCATCCTGCACTGGGAAGACAACGAGGGGCAGGGACCCAAGCCTTGAACCGTATTGGGCGTGCATGCGAGGTCGAGATAGGTGCCGCAGCGATGCTGCACCCGCTGTTGCCCGGCAGCCATTTCGCCCATGCGGCCGAGGTGCGTTTGCAGCGCCGGCCGGACAGTGCGGTGCAGGCCTATCTGGATATCGCCCGGCAGGTGCCGGCCTGGTTCGAGGGCCTGATGTGGCTGCGCAATGCCGGAATGCGCCTGCTGGGAATGAAGCACCTGGGCGCGATCCGCAGCGTGCCGGTGCAGGCACCGGAAGGACTGGCGGTTGGCGACAGGCTCGGGATATTCACTGTGCGGGCGTTGACGGGCGATGGCGTGGTACTGGGCGACAGCGACCGTCACCTGCGCGTCGAACTGTCAGTAGAGCTTGGCCCCGGGCACGACGGCTGCCAGCTGCAGGTGAGCACCGTGGTTCACCTGCACCGGCCGTTTGGGCGGCTGTACATGTTGCCGGTAGCACCCGTGCACCGGCGCATCGTGCGGCAGCTGCTGGAGCGCTATGCGCGGCGCATGGCTGCGCCCGGGCGGCATTGAGCTTCACTGCCTGTGCCGAGCGCAAGTGCTTGCCCTGCGACAACGGGCGCTTTCTCAGCGTAGCTCGAGCAGTTGCTTGCCTTTGAAGCCGCGCTTGCCATCAAAGTCGTAGCCGATGGTCACATGGCCATCATCGGCGCAGGCATGGCAGCTGCGCAGCGGTGTGGTGTAGCGCAGGCGCACACCGCCGTCTGGCAAGGCCTGGGTGCCGGCGGCCATTGCCGGCGCGAACGGGCCAGAGTCGGGATGCTTGCTGGAGAAGGCTTTGTAGGCGTCCGAGCCGCGTGCCGTGTCATCCAGCACTTCCTCGTCCACATCGATGGCCAGGCCATTGGCATCCACCAGCCAGGTGCCCTGGTTGGTATTGGCGCGGAACGGGAATTCCAGCGTGGCCACGCCGACGCCTTTGACGTCCTGCCATGCGGTCACATAGCCCGGCTTGCCCTGCGCGGACAAGGTGCTGGCAGCCGCCAGTGCGACAGGTGACGCGCCGGCGGTGCGCATTACCTGCAACAGGCAGTTGTCGGCGGCGGTGTCGGTGCGGCAGGCCTCAATCGATCCCGTCCATACGGCGGTGGGGCCGATGCGGGTGGCTTGTTCGCCCAGGCCGGTGGTCTGCGCGGTGACATCCTTGGTCGCCGACGCAACTTCGGCAGCGGGGTGTGGCTTCTGGCATGCCGCAAGGCTCAGGGCGAGCAGCAGCGGAGCAGCGAGGTGCAGTGTCTTCATCGGGAATCCTTGCGCGATAGTGCACAAGTATCGGCAAACCATATGAACCCTGAGTGTCGCGCCTCAGGAAAGCGGCGGGACTGTGCGTGGGTGCTGGTATCTGCATAATGCGGACAGCTTTCTTACCGGTTCCGGAGTGCGCATGAGCAGCTTGCAAGGCAAGACCCTTTTCATTACCGGCGCCTCGCGCGGCATCGGCCTGGCCATCGCCCTGCGCGCCGCGCGCGATGGTGCCAACGTCGCCATCGCCGCCAAGTCGGCGGTCGCCAATCCCAAGCTGCCGGGCACCATCCATACCGCGGCCGAGGCGGTTAATGCCGCGGGTGGGCAGGGCTTGGCGCTGAAGTGCGACATCCGTGAAGAAGACCAGGTCAATGCTGCAGTAGCTGCAACCGTGGACACCTTTGGCGGCATCGACATCCTGGTCAACAACGCCTCGGCGATCTGGCTGCGTGGCACCTTGGACACGCCGATGAAACGTTTCGACCTGATGCAGCAGGTCAACTCACGCGGCAGCTTCCTGTGCGCGCAGGCCTGCCTGCCGCACCTGCTGCAGGCCCCCAACCCGCACATCCTGACGTTGGCGCCGCCGCCCAGCCTCGATCCGAAATGGTGGGGCCCGCATACCGGCTACACCCTGGCCAAGATGGGCATGAGCTTCGTCACCCTGGGCCTGGCGGCAGAGTTCGGCCGCAAGGGCGTGGCGGTCAATGCCTTGTGGCCGCGCACGGTGATCGCCACCGACGCGATCAACATGATTCCTGGCGTGGACGTGGGTGGTTGCCGCAAGCCGGAAATCATGGCGGATGCCGCCCATGCGGTGCTGACGCGGCCGGCGGCCGGGTTCAGCGGGCAGTTCCTGTTGGATGACGAGGTGCTGGCTGAGGCTGGCATCACCGATTTGTCGGGTTATGCGGTGGACCCGTCGCGTCCGTTGATGCCGGATCTGTTTCTCTGACTGCCTTCCCCCTTGCGCGCAACGCGCAAGGGGAGCCCCGTAGTGCCGAGCCATGCTCGGCAGCGGTAACCGGTAGGGCCCAACTGTAGTGCCGTGCCATGCTCGGCAAGGGGCTTCACCGGTACGGCTTCACCTGTAGTGGGGGGGGGGGGGGCGCAAGGAACCGCGAAAAGGGGGAGGAGAATGACACGCACAGGCGGGTCGCGCGCCCAAAACGAAAAGAGAAGCGGAGGCGGTAGAAGGT
>NZ_JBRREA010000083.1:0-15745 GCF_056759975.1 Stenotrophomonas sp. STEN031 | reverse complement strand
CAACATACCCCCGGCGGAAGCGGAGGCGGCGTACTACGCCGGCAACACGGGTCACGCCATCGCGGCGTGACTCAAACGAAATGGCCTCCGGAGAAGCCGGGGCGATTCAATCAATAGAAACAAGGCCATCGCGCGTCAACCCAGACTCCAAACCTCCCCCGCCCAATTGGCGCAGGGCTATCGGAGGATTCTCAAGGAGCTCACGCAACTGAGCGGTATCGAGCCGCAAATACCGGATCCTAGACTGATTGCCGTCAGGCGCGGGCTTTGTGACTGACTGCTGGGGCCCTAGGAGCTGGTATCCAGGAGGAAATGGATCGATGGAAACCATACTGGCCTGAAAGCCCTGCGGGACCTTGACGTAGAACCTGTCGTATCCGGCATCAACGAGCCTGTGAATGAACTCAATAGGATTGTTCCCGTCAAGCACGGTGGTTAACGGCCAAACTCGAATGGCGTGCGATTCAGACGTCATGTATCGAGACAATCCTATTTAGGCTTCTTCGCAGGAGGGTAAACGAAGTCGGCCCAAGCCTGCATCATCGGACGACGTTGTTCCAAGAGATCTGTGCGGTGGTAGGCAGCCTCCACCTTGTCTTTCACCGTATGTGCCAACGCTCGCTCTGCGAGGTCACGTGCGTACCCCTGCTCGCTACACCAATCACGGAAGCTTGATCTGAACCCATGGGCAGTCGCAACACGCCCTGGCGTAGCGCTCGATGCGCCCACCCTTCTTAACAACGCAGTGAGCGTCATATCCGACAAGATTGAGCGGGCCTGCACCGAGGGGAAGATAAGCTCATCGTGATGACCCTCTAGGCGCTTGAGCAGATCGACCGACTGTTCTGACAACGGAATTCGGTGAGGCTGCTTGGCCTTCATGCGACCAGCAGGAATCGTCCACAGCTTCGCGCCAAGGTTCACCTCCGCCCAAGTCATCCCGCGCACCTCACCGGAACGGCTTGCATTCAAGATAAGAAACAGCAAGGCATTCCGCGTGACATCGAATTCACCAGCTCCAGCAAGCTCCGATTTCACGAACGATGGAAGCTTCGCCCAAGGCATTGCGGGCTGATGCTCCTGGCGGACTGACTTTCCTGGCTGTAGAGGAAGCAGGTGTGTAACCACATCGACAGGATTGGCCTGATTGAATCCGTGCGCCCAACCCCAAGCCATAACCGCGTGCAAACGCTGCCTCACCCTGCTCGCTGTCTCAGCCTTTTCCAACCAGATTGGGCGCAACACGTCAGCTATATGTCGCGGCTGCAACTGATCGATAGGAAGGAAGCCAACCACCGGGAAGGCATACGCGACCAACGTATTAATCCATTGTTGTGCATGCTTGGGATTCTTCCACCCAGGCTTCAACTCTCCATGGAGTTGCTCCGCCGCCTCCTGGAAGGTTGGTGTTTTCGGCTTGGCGCGGTCAGTCGCCTTGGCCTCTAACGGATCTTGCCCTGCAGCGATCTGTACCCGCATTTCCCGAGCCAACTTTCCCGCCAAAGCGATGCTGACTTCCGGATAGGTACCTAGCCCAGCATTGCGCCTCTTGCCGGTAACAGGACTTACAAACCTCAGCACCCACTTCCCTTTGCCCTTCTGCGAGGCCGATGGGAAAAGGGTCAGGCCGGTCACTCCGCCGTGCGGAACGGCCAGACCGCCCGGGGCTAGGCTACGAGCCTTAACATCCGTTATCAAAGCCATGCATCACCTCTAGCCGTTTGTTTCCAGCATGCCACTCAGTATGCCATCTTTTGTTTGCTCTCTTTGGACACCATTGTGCCAGACCGGTACGAATTCTAGCCTAAGCCACTGAAAATAAGGCCAAAACAGGATGCAACTTGAGATCGCCTGCGCCTCATTAGGCATCCAAAAGGCAGACCCTCTCTCCGCCAGATAAAAAGAAAAGGCCGCCCATCGGGTGGCCTTTTCTTTTTATCTGGGGGAAAGCATGGGCGATGAGAGCCCCAACGGGTTCGACCGCCGGCGCAGCCGGTGGGACGGCGCAGCCGCCCGAAGGGTGAAGGTGCGAAGCACCGAATCCCCCCTCTCTCCGCCAGATTACGCCCCCCCTTTAGTAATCGGGGTTTTTGCGTTCTATGCCGGCCACTGA
Organism: Stenotrophomonas sp. STEN031; assembly: GCF_056759975.1. Classification (NCBI taxonomy): domain Bacteria; kingdom Pseudomonadati; phylum Pseudomonadota; class Gammaproteobacteria; order Lysobacterales; family Lysobacteraceae; genus Stenotrophomonas; species Stenotrophomonas sp. STEN031. Next base: position 13,632 of record NZ_JBRREA010000083.1, on the reverse strand, counting down.
TCGGCACCGGACATCAAGCACGCTAGTTGCAAGCAAGGCCCATATCAGAAGAGCTGTTCGATGTCGGTCGCCGCAGGCAAGCAGCAAATCTCAGATTGATTTGCCGGAATCCGAAGGACCCCGGCCCTTTCACCGCCCAAGCAACAGCAGTCCGTCAATGTACCGGCCTATTTGTTGGATGGAGGCTGCGCGTTGGCAGCAGACGCACTCAAACCACCTCGATACTCAAGATGAATCAGCGGATAGGGTCTGCCCTGATCATCAAATGGCGACCGCCCCGTGCGCTTGAATCCCAGCTTTTTGTAGAAGCCAATCGCCTGGGCATTCTGCTCATTTACGTCAGTGGTCATCCTCGGGTGAAGGTCCAGACCGTGACGCACCAGAGCGGCACCAATTCCAGTACCCCGGCGGGCCGGATCCACGAACAGCGCCTGCATATGTCCGTTCTCAATGAGCATGAAGGCGAGCGGGTAGTCGCATGCATCCACCGCAAGCAGGAGCGCCGCTTGAGGGAGAAAACCGCACACCATCTCGTCGATGGCAAGACGATCTTGCGGCGTCAGGAAATCATGCGTGGCGTCAACCGCATTCCGCCATATTTCAACGACACGCTCACCGTCTTCAGGCCGGGATTCTCTGATTCCTATCATTGCAATGACTCCCCCAACTTGGAGTTTGTATACAGCTACCCACGAAGAGGTTTGCTTGCGACAGTTGATATTGATTAAAGAAAGCCGGCAGGAGGAGCGCTGTGGCGAGCATTCGATGTCGACGTCACAAATTTCCTCGCATGCCCCGCCGCGATGGTCGCCGTCAGGACCAGCACCAAGGAACATCCAACCAAAATTGCAGCGGCAAAGGCGGACCACTACCGGGCGGGACGAGCACATGCCAGAGCCTACACCGGCATGCTAGTTTTGCCATATTAGACCGATCCAAAAGGTGCGGGATGAAGCAGTTTGGTGCGACCCTGTTAGTGCTTGCAGCAACCGTGGCAACCTCCTCGTTGGCAGCGACTTCGGCACAGGCGGCCTCGCCCGCCGCCAACGAAGCCGCCTATTCCGCCGTGAACCCCTTCATCGGTACCGGCGGCGAGGGCCATACCTATCCGGGTGCGACCGTCCCTTACGGCATGGTCCAGCTGTCGCCCGACACGCGCATCCAGTCGCGCAAGAACGGTTATGGCTGGGCGGCGGGGTACCGCTATGACGACAACACCATCGTCGGCTTCTCGCATACGCACTTCTCTGGCACCGGGCATTCGGATCTGGGTGATCTGCTGCTGATGCCCACGACTGGTGAGTTGAAGCTGGAGCGCGGCGATCCGGATCAACCACTGAGCGGCTATACCTCCCGCTTCAGTCACGCCAGCGAAACCGCGCAGCCGGGCTATTACGCGGTGACGCTGGACGACTACAAGGTGCGTGCCGAGCTGACCGCCAGCGCACGCGTCGGCATGCACCGCTACAGCTTCCCAGCCGGCAAACCTGCGCATGTTGTACTGGACCTGCGTACCAGCATGTATGACTACCCAGGCAAGATCCTGTGGTCGCGCTTGCGGATGCGGGCCGATGGCACGATTACCGGTTTCCGCGAGACGCGTGGTTGGGCACCGGGCCGGCAGCTGTATTTCGCGATGCGTTTCTCGCAGCCGCTCAGCGGCCATCAGCTGCACGACACCGAGCAGGATGTTGCCTACAAGGGCTTCCCGCCGCCGGGCGAGAAGGACCCGACACAGCGCGCGCAGATCGAAGGCCGGCAGTTGGTTGCTGCCTTTGATGTGGTGCCGGACGCCGACAAGCCTTTGTTGGTGAAGGTGGCGATCTCGCCGGTCAGCGAGGAAGGCGCGATTGCCAACCTCGATGCGGAAGCGCCGGGCTGGGATTTCGACGGCATGCGCGCTGCCGCCAAGCAGCAGTGGAGCGAAGCGTTGGGCGCGGTCGAAGCCCTGGGCAGCGCGGATGAACGCACGCGTTTCTACACCGCGCTGTATCACACCCTGCTTGGGCCAACCTTGTTCATGGACAGCGATGGCCGTTATCGCGGGCCGGACAACGCGGTGCATCAGGCCAAGGGCTGGACGAACTATTCGACGTTCTCGCTGTGGGACACCTATCGCGCCTTGCATCCGCTGGCCACGCTGGTGCAGCCACCACAACGCACCAATGACTTCGTCAATTCGCTGTTGGCCTCACGCCGCGAAAGTCCTTACGGCGTGCTGCCAGTGTGGTCGTTCCACGGCCTGGAAACCTGGTGCATGATCGGCTACCACGCGGTGCCGGTGATCGCCGATGCCTATATGAAGGGCATCCGTGGCTACGACACCGAGGAGGCGCTGCAGGCCATGGTCGCCAGCGCCAACTACGGCCCGTACGACGGCATCGCGCAGTACCGCGAGCTCGGCTATGTGCCGATCGATGAGGAAGGCGAAGCGGCCAGCAAGACACTGGAATATGCCTATGACGACTGGACCATCGCCCAGGTGGCCAAGGACATGGGCAAGACCGAGGTAGCGCGCGAATTCAACAAGCGTGCTGCGAACTGGAAGCATGCGTTCGACCCGGGCACCGGCTTCATGCGCGCGCGCAAGCGCGATGGCAGCTTCCGCGAGCCGTTTGATCCCAGCGCCAGCGGTTACGGCACGGATTTCACTGAAGGCAATGCCTGGCAGTACTCGTGGTATGTGCCGCAGGATGTCGCCGGCTTGGCGGCGGCACATGGCGGCAGCGACAAGCTGCTGCAGCGTCTGGATGATGTGTTTGAAGCCAAGGTTGATCCGTCGATCTTCGCGCACATGGAAGACATCACCGGCCTGATTGGCTGGTACGCGCATGGCAACGAACCCAGCCACCATGTTGCCTACCTGTATGCACATGCCGGGCAGCCGTGGCGCACGCAGGCGCGCTTGAAGCAGATCATGGACACGCAGTACGCGGCGCGCACGGATGGTCTGGCGGGGAACGATGATCTTGGGCAGATGTCGGCCTGGTATGTGTTTACCGCATTGGGTTTCTATCCGGTTACGCCAGGTAGCAACCAGTACATCATCGGGCGACCGTTCCTGCCGCAGGCAACCTTGAATCTGCCGGATGGGAAGCGCTTCAGGATCGTGGCTGACAGGCTGGATGCTGCGCACACGTATGTTGGTTCGGTGAGCCTCAATGGCAAGCCGCTGGATCGGGCTTATGTGACGCACCAGGAGATTGTTGCTGGTGGGGAGCTGCGTTTTACGATGCAGGCTGAGCCGAACAAGTCCTGGGCTGCTGATGCTGCGAAGCTGCCTTATTCGATGTCGCATTGATTGGGATGGGGACTTTGGGCGTGCAGTGTTCGACTGTCGGTTGAAAGCACGCTTCGCGCTCCCCTCTCCCCAACCCCTCTCCCGCAAGGGGAGAGGGGCTTAGACCACAGCTGAAGCTAAAACCAAACCCGCCCCCTCCCCGCTCCAACTTCCACAGAAAGAGCGGACGGAAGCTGCTAGATTGCAGCGCATGCCGATCCGCCCCTATCAACCTGCTGATGCCGACGCCTGCCTGTCGCTGTTCGACAGCAATGTACCCAAGTACTTCACGCTAGCCGAACGCGCAGACTTCGAGCAGTTTCTACAGCGCGATACGCAGGGTTGCGACTATCAGCTGATCGAGCACGACGATCGTGTTGTCGCCTGCGGCGGCTTGGCGATACGGGCCGATGGCGTCGCCGTTTTCTGCTGGGGTATGGTCGAGCGCAGCCTGCATCGGCAGGGTTTCGGCAGGCAATTGAGTCATGCGCGTTTACAGCAGGCCAGACAGAACCCGGACGCGAAGCGCGTGGAGCTCAGTACCAGTCAGCACACGCAGGACTTCTATGCGCGACTCGGATTCACCGTGACCCGGGTCGTGGCGGATGGCCACGGCCCGGGTCTGGATGCGGTCGAGATGGTGTTGGTGCTGGGCGAAGACTGAAGCCGTTATCAGCTGCTGGACAGCTTCATCAGCACCAGTCCGCTGACGATCAGCACCGCCGCGCCGATACGCATCGCGCTGATCTGCTCGCCCAGGAAGATGATGCCGATGATGAACGCGCCCACCGCGCCGATACCGGTCCAGATCGTATAGGCCGTGCCCAGCGGCAAGGTACGCATGGCCAAGGCCAGCAACCAGAAGCTGGCGATCATGCCGATGATGGTGACGATGCTGGGAACCAGCTTGGTGAAACCGTGGGATTGCTTCATTGCCAGCGCCCAGACGATTTCCAGCACACCAGCAACCACGAGATAGATCCAAGCCATACAGCCTCCTAGAGAAGCCAGGCCGTCCTGGGTGAAGTCCCGTGATGGGCGGAGGTCGTCCTCCGTTGGGCGGGCATTCTATCCAAGCCGGGCGTCTGGGGCCGCAAACCGGCGGCGGCGGGTTACACGGGGTTCAAGCCGGAACGCTGGTCGGCTGGTGCATGCATACGTTACAATCGCCGCACACGATCGGGACCTGCTCCAGTTTGTGTCCGGTCCATGAAGCATCGGCGGCTGATGATCGCATCGCCCCAGCCTCTCGTATCGTGAATGGCCGCGCCTAGCGCGGCCAAACCGTCTCTATGGTGGCCCCGTCGGCCCCTCGCGACGCTAGGTCGAAAATCCCGCCAGGGCCGGAAGGCAGCAACGGTATCGATCGACGCGGGCGCCGAGGTCAGCCGGCGGGGTCGCCACCTTTTTGGGCCTTGGAAAATTGCGCGGCTGCTGAAGCGGCGGCTCTTGCTTGTGCGCGTTGTAGCCCGGGTAAGCGCAGCGCACCCGGGGCTTTGGCCGTGCAAGACTTCTGCCAGGCGATCGACTGATTGCCGGCCACGAATTGGCCTTTTATTGGTTACGAGTTAACCGGCATGCTTCCCGGGTGCGCTGCGCTTACCCGGGCTACGTTGCCTCGGAGGGTTCGGATGGGGCTGACAGAGGCTGGCTTCGGCCTTGCCCTCACCCCAACCCCTCTCCCGCATACGGGAGAGGGGCTTAGTGATCATTGCTTGGAGTTACTGGGGCCTACGTGCGCCCAAGCGCGGTGGAGCCGAAGCACGACGCTCAGCCCTCGAACGGCTCCGCACGCGGCGCCGTCGGCTCGGCCAACACAGCGCACTCACCCGGCATCGCCACGCGGTGGCCACGGGCACGCAGGGCTTCGCCATCGGCCGCGCTGGCGTAGTGGTAGAGCATCATCCGCGCCTGGGTGGCGGCGTCGTATTCGCGCTCCAGGTCGTCCACGCCGGTATGCGAGGGATTGCCGTGCAGGCCGCAATCATGGGCAATCAGCTCGTTGTCATCGGCAAAACGCGCCAGCATTTCCGGGATCGGGCGGGTGTCGCCGCTCCATACCAGCGCACCCTGCAGGCGCAGGCCGTAGGCGGTTTCCGGCCAGTGGTGGCGCACCGGGAACACTTCCAGGCGCACGCCCTCATGCCAGAATGCCTCGCCCACCACGATCAGCTGGAAGGCATCCCAGAAGTTGGCGCCGCCTTCGGCCAGCACGTTCGGGTAGTCCCCTACCCGCTTGTGCAGCAACGGTACCAGCGGCGCCGGCACGTACAGTCGCACCTTGCCGCGCCGTTGCGGGTTGAAGAAGGCATCGACGAACAAGCGCTCGAAACCCGCCACATGATCCAGATGGATATGGGTAACGAACACCGCATCCGGCATGCCGCGGTAGTGGTTGCGGTAGGCAGTCAGCCCCTCGCCACCGCAATCGATGGTCAGCCACGGCGCGCCGCCGTGCTCGATCACCGACATCGGCGAACCCAGTTCCACCGCCGACGCATTGCCGACGCCCAGAAAACGCAAGGCCCAACTCATCTCACACGCCCCGGTTCCAGGCCAGATCATAGGCGCGGCGCAGCCGCGCGTAGTCCTGCTCGACGTCCTCTCGGCTGCGCGCACCGCGCAGCTTCAACAAGGAGCGCAGCAGGCGCTTGAGGTTGCGCTCGCGCCAGCGGGTGGCAGGAATGCGCAGCACGCCGCGATCGAAATCGATCAGCCAGCCGCGGCCAGCGTCATCGAACAGAATGTTGTGGGCGTTCAGATCGGCATGATCCAGGCCGGCACGATGGAAGCGCGCGATCATCCGCCCAGCCTCTTCCCACGGCGCTCCGCGCCCGGTGAGCTGGGCATGGTCAGCCAGCGAACGCACGTCCTCCAGCCGCTCCATCAGGATTGCCGCCGTGTAACGCAGGCCTTGGCGCATGTAGAACGCGGCATAGGGGCGCGGCACCGGCAGCTTCTGTGCGATCAACTCACGCATCAACCGGAATTCGGCAAAGCTCCGCGTCCGGTTGGCACCGCGCCACAGGTAGCTGGCCCGGCTGAACCTGGCGGCGACACCGCCGCGCAGGTACTGGCGCAGCACGCTGCGACCGAACGGCGCATCGATGAACCATGCACCGCCGCGCCCGCCATCGCCCACTGGATGGGCCTTGCTGCCCCACTGCGCAGGCGCGAACAAGCCCGGATCGGCTTGCCGCAGGCGTTCGCGGTCGAACAGAATGGCGCCATAGCCGCGACCATCGCGGCAGGGCGTCAGCGCTTCAGTGGCGTCAAATGCGACCATCAATACGAGTCTAACAACACATGCCTGCATCGTCCTCCCCGTTGTGCCTCTTACGCCTCTCGGCACTGGGCGATGTAACCCATGTGGTCCCGCTGGTACGCACGCTGCAGCGGGGCTTCCCGGGCAAACCCCTGCATTGGGTGATCGACAAGGCCGGCCACAAGCTGCTCGATGGTTTGCCCGGTGTGCACTTCCATATCTACGACAAGCGCAGCGGATTGGCAGGAATGCGTGCGCTGCGTCGCGAATTTCCGCCCGGTCGCTTCGAAGCCCTGCTGCAGATGCAGGTCGCCGCGCGCGCCAATCTGCTGTCGGCCTTCATCCCGGCCAAGCGCCGTATCGGCTACGACAAGTCACGCTCCAAGGATCTGCACGGTCTTTTCATCAATGAGCGCATCCCCGACCGCCCCGGCATCCATGTACTCGATGCCATCGGCAGCTTCTGCGAGCCGCTGGGCCTGAAGCAGACCGAAGTCAGCTGGGACCTGGCCACACCGCCGGAGGCGCATGAGTGGGCACGGGCGCAATGGGACGAGGATGGCCGCCCGGTGCTGATGATCTCGCCCTGCTCCAGCCACCAGCGCCGCAACTGGTACCCCGAGCGCCACGCCGCCCTGGCCGACCACGCTGCCAGCCAGGGCTGGCGGGTGGTGCTGTGTGGCGGCCGCAGCGACCTGGAGCGCAGCACCAGCGACGCCATCCTCGCCGCGATGAAGCACCCGGCGCTGGACCTGGTCGGCAAGGACACGCTCAAACAGCTGCCGGCACTGCTGGCCCGCGCCTCGCTGTTGGTCACCCCGGACTCGGGGCCGATGCATATCGCCAATGCCGTCGGCACCAAGGTGCTGGGCCTGCATGCGGCCAGCAACCCGGCCCGCAGCGGCCCGTATTCCGACCGCCGCTATTGCGTGGACCGTTATGACGATGCCGCCCGTCGCTATCTCGACAAGCCGGCCAGCGCGCTGAAATGGGGCACCAAGATCGAGTTCGACGAGGTGATGTCGTTGATCACGGTGGAAGATGCGATTGCCGCATTCGAGCGCTATCGCGCGGATCATCCGAACTGAGAGGCTGCGGCGCGGCCTGCAATGTGGGAGCCGCATAAGCCGCGAAGCTCGGAACGCATGACAGGCTCCTAAAGCCAACCCCTCCCCAACCCTCCCCTGCTGCGCAAGGGAGGGAGCAAAGCGGCAGCGCTGCGGCTGTCAGACGGCGCGGTAGTCCTGATAGGACTTCTCTTCCACGTAGCTGGAACCCAGCGCCAGGTTGATGGCCTTCTTGATGCGCGCGCGCTCATCGTTCTGGATGTAGACGCTGCGCGCCAGCTGTACGAACGCATCGTCGAAGGCCTGCGCCTTCTCTTTCAGGCGGATGTCGTCTTCGATATCCCACAGGCGCTCATTGACCGCCTTCAGCTCGGTACGCAGCGCTGCGATGTCCTGCGCGGCAGCCGGGTGCGCGGCCCAGGTGCCGTCCAGCGCGTTCAACTCATTGCGCACATTGGCCAGCTTTGCCGCATCGCTCATGCGCTCGGACTTGATCTGCAGGATGGAGATCTTGTCCAACAGCTCACCGAAGGACACGGGGACGAGGATTTCTGACATGGGGTTTACCGGTTGGATCAGGCGCACAGTGTAGTCGCTGCTGCCGGGTATTCCGCCGCAGCCCCAGGGCACAGGCTGCACACAAAGAAAAAAGCCACCCGAAGGTGGCTTTTTTCAGTATCTGGCGGAGAGGGGGGGATTCGAACCCCCGAGGCGCTATAAACGCCTGCCTGATTTCGAGTCAGGTACATTCAACCGCTCTGCCACCTCTCCAGATGTTCCCCGGCGAACCGGGCTGCGAATAATAATAGGCATCGGCTGCGCGGACAAGCGGTTTTTAACAAAAAAACGCCATCCGCCATCCCGGCGCCGCAATCCGCCAGCCAAACGGGTGTCCGCAGGCGCTTGCCGTACACCTCCATGAACGCGATGATGCAGCGACCTTCCCTGCCGAAACACCGCCCGTCCGGGCACCCATGATCGAATTTGGACACCTCAGTCACGTCGGCCTGCGCCGCCAGCTCAACGAAGACACCTATTACGGTGACGGTGAGCTCGGCTTGTGGCTGGTGGCCGATGGCATGGGCGGCCATGCCTGCGGCGAGGTAGCCAGCGCGCTGGCGCGCGAAACCATCGTCCGCGAGGTACGCAATGGTGCCGCGCTGGCCCAGGCCATCCGTACTGCCGATGAGGAAATCATCCGCACCTCCCGTCGCCGCAACGACAGTCTGCCGATGGGCACCACCGTGGTGGCCGCGCGCGTGCAGGGCAATCGCTACGAAGTGGCCTGGGTCGGCGACAGCCGTGCCTATCTGTGGCGCGACGGCAAGCTGGGCCAGCTCAGCCAGGACCATAGTTATGTGCAGGAGCTGATCGCGCAGGGCACGCTCACCGCCGAGCAGGCGCGCGCCCATCCACATCGCAACGTGGTCACCCAGGCATTGGGCGTGACCGATCCGGCCCATCTCAACGTCGCAATTACCACCGGCGAACTGCGCCCCGGCATGCAGCTGTTGCTTTGCAGTGACGGGCTGACCGAGGAAGTGGACGATGCCGCCCTCAGCGCGGCACTGGCCCATGGCGACTGCAGCGCGCAGGAGTGCGTGGACGCCCTGGTCGCCGCCGCACTGGATGGCGGCGGCTCGGACAATGTCACCGTCGTCCTGATCCGCTGCCACTAGGGCGGCGGAACGCCACGTCAGTCAACGAGCAGCACGACTCAGGCCGATTCGCCCGCTGCCGGCGCAGGCTCGCCGTCCCACCAGGCATGCCCAGCCTTCTTGCGCAGCCGGGCCAGGCGCGCCTCATGCGCTTCCTGCTCCGAGGCAGTCACCAGTACGCGCGGCCGTGGCAGCAGTGCCGACACATCGAATGCCTGCACCACGCCACCGGCATTGGTCGATTCGGCTTCGGGTTGGCCAAAACCAATTTCTTCCTGGCCCGAGGTCAACGCGATATAGACGTCGGCCAGGATCTGCGCATCGAGCAAGCCGCCATGCAGGGTGCGGTGGGCGTTATCCACGCCCAGGCGCCGGCACAGCGCGTCCAGCGAGTTGCGCTGCCCGGGGAAACGCTCGCGCGCCATCGCCAAGGTATCGGTCACCGTCACCCGGCTGGCCAGGCGGCCCTTGCCGGCCAGGCTCATCTCGTTCTCGAGGAAGCCCATATCGAACGAGGCGTTGTGGATGATCAGCTCGGCGCCATCCACGTAGGCGAGGAATTCATCCACCACCTCCTCGAAGCGCGGCTTGTCGGCGAGGAAATCCAGCGACAGGCCGGTAACTTCCGCGGCGCCCGCTTCAAAATCGCAATCCGGCTTCAGGTAACGGTGGAAGTTGTTGCCGCTGGGCCGCCGCTCGAGCAGTTCCACGCAGCCGATTTCGACCACCCGGTTGCCCTTCTTCCATTCCAGGCCGGTGGTTTCGGTATCAAGGACGATCTGGCGCATCAGCTACCTCAGTTGCTCGCGGCGCCAGCGCGCACGCGGATTGCAGCATCGCGGGCCAACTGGTCCACGCGTTCGTTGTCCGGATCACCGGAATGGCCTTTGACCCAGCGCCAGTCGATCTGATGGCGCTGGGTCGCCTCGTGCAGGCGCTCCCACAGGTCGCGGTTCTTGACCGGGTCACCGCCGGCGGTCTTCCAGTTGCGCCGCACCCAGCCCGACATCCACTCGGTGATGCCCTGGCGTACGTACTGCGAATCGGTGAACAAGGTGATGTTGCAGGGCTCGCTGAGCGTCTCCAGGCCCATGATCGCGGCCATCAACTCCATCCGGTTGTTGGTGGTGTGGGCTTCGCCACCGGCCAGCTCGCGCTCGTGGCCCTTGTAGCGCAACAACGCGCCCCATCCGCCGGGGCCGGGATTGCCGAGGCAGGCGCCATCGGTATGTACTTCAATTGACTTCATAGTGTTCCGTTGAATTCAGGTCGCCACCGGGCCGCGCCAACTGACGCGACTGGCCTTGATCGGGCCGATGAAGGCCGCGGTGCGTTTTTCAGCTTCCAGCACGCACAAGGCGCGCAGGGCCGGCAGAGCCGTGCCCGGGGTATTGCCCGACTGCGTCCACAGCGGGCCATAGTGCCGCAACGAGCGACATCGTATGCCTTGCCGCTGCAATAGTGTCCTGCAACGCGCCACCGAGGGCGGCCGCGCACCCTGCCATTGCCAATGCGCGCGGTAGGGACTGCAGCGGTTGAGCAGGGTCACCCAGACCCGCCCGCCGGGCATCAGCACCCGCGCACATTCGGACAGCAAGGGCTCCAGCTCCTCGGCCGCCGGGTGCTCGATGACGATGGCCTTGATCGACTCGCTGGGCAGCGGCAGCGGCAGGCTGCAGCGCAGATCGCCTGCCCAGCCGGGCGCTTGCGGGTCGCGGTGCAGGTGCAGGCCACGGCCCTGCGGGGAGGGGGCTGGCCGCCAGAAGGCGTTTGGCGCCATCCACAGCCATGGCGGCGAGGGAAATCCGCGCATCTGTTCAGACAGCAGCCGCTGCTCCCATTCCCGCATCGCCTGCGCCCCGGCTTTCTCAAACCAGGGCGAGACTGCAGCTTGACGGGGGGACTTGGCGGCAGGCATTTTCCAATTCTATGCGACTGATCGCCCTGCCCGCATTTCAGGACAACTACATCTGGGCGCTGCAAACGCCTGATGACCGCACGATTTTCGTTGACCCCGGCCAGGCCGGCCCGGTTTTCGAAGCCGCTGCACAAGGCATGCAGCCTGCGGGTGTCCTGCTCACCCATCACCACGACGATCACATCGGCGGGGTAGCGGAATTGCGCCAGCGCTGGCCGCGGCTGCGGGTATTGGCACCGCAAGATGAACGCATCGCCTTGGAATGTGAACGAGTCAGCGAAGGCAACCGGGTAGAATTGTCGGGCTTCGACTTCACCGTGATGGAAGTTCCCGGTCACACCCGAAGCCATATTGCCTACTACGGCCACGACCATTTGTTCAGTGGCGACATGTTGTTCAGCTTGGGCTGTGGACGCATGTTCGAAGGTACGCCGGCCCAGATGTTGGCCTCGCTCCGGCGAATGGCCGCCCTGCCCCCTCAGACACTGGTCTGCTGCGGGCACGAATACACGCTGGCCAATGCCGTGTTTGCGCGGCATGTCGACCCCACCAACGCGGCATTGCAGCGCCGCCAACAGGAAGCCTCGGACATGCGCAGCAGTTCCCGTCCTACCGTTCCCGCCGTCCTGGCCAGTGAACTGGAATGCAATCCGTTCCTGCGGACTGCCGATACCGCGATCGTCGCAGCGATCGCCGCGCGGCTTGGCCGCGCGCCCACCGACGAGGTGGAAGTCTTCGCCGAATTGCGGCGGTGGAAAGACGGTTTTCGCGCATGAGGCGGCTTTGTCTGCCGTTGGCGCTGGGGATGTTGTTGGGCACGGGCAGCGGCACGCTGGCCGCCCAAGGCCTCCCGATCAGCGCCGGCATGACCCAGAACGTCGCCGCACTGACTGCATTGCCGCTGGACCCGGCGTCGCTGCCGGCCCCGACCACCCGTAACGGCCGCGAGATCTTCGCCAACTTCCGCGAGGGCCTGGCCGCCCCGCAGTGTGATGCCGAAGCCACCAGCCCACGCTGGCGCAAGCAGTTCTCGCACGCCCCGGCACGGCTGGGCAATGTCGAGGACGATGCGCTGCCGCTGTTCGGCTACGTCGTCGACGAACTGCGCAGCGCCGGCCTGCCGACCGAATTCGCGCTGATCCCCTTCGTTGAAAGCGGCTACCGCCCCGGCGCCCGCAACGCCAGCGGCCCGGCCGGGCTGTGGCAGTTCATCGCCACCACCGCCCGCAACCACCGCGTGCCGATGGAAAAGGGCTATGACGGCCGCCTGTCGGCCGTGGATTCCACTCGCGCCGCGGTGCGTTACCTGAAGACCCTGCACGGCATGTTTGCCGGTGACTGGCAGCTGGCGGTGATGGCATACAACGCCGGCGAATACCGCATCCTGCAGTCGCTGCGCCGCGGCGGCATGAACGCACAGAACGCCACGGCCTCCGAGCTGCCTGGCCTGTCGCCGATCACCTACGCCTACGTCGAAAAGCTGCATGCCCTGGCCTGCGTGCTGGAACAGTCCGAGAACGACCCTGACCTGATGGCTGCCTTGGACCGTCAGGTGCCCATCCTCAAGGGCCACACCCTGCCGGCCAATACCACGTTGGCGGCCTGGTCGACGCAGAACGCACTGGACCCGGCACGCATAGCCCGACTCAACCCGGCGCTGACCAGTTCACGCTCCGGCACCCGGGTGCTGGCACCGGCTGCAGCCATCGGCAGCATCGAGAGCGACAACCGCGAGAGCGTGCTGGTCGCCACCCGCGATGCGCCACCAGCAGCACCCTCCTCGGTCGCCAGCAGCCGCCCAACAGCAGCATCACGGACCGTCGCCTCGGCCGGTAATGGCCGCCGCCACACCGTACGCAGCGGCGAGTCGGCCTGGACCATCGCCCGTCGCTATGGCATTTCGGTCAAGACCCTGCTGTCGTCCAACAACCTGGATGCCAGCGCCGTACTGAAGCCCGGCATGGTGCTGCGTTACGACGAAGTGCGCTGAGCCAGCGCTCCCGCATGAGAACAAACGCAGAAGCCCGGCCAATGGCCGGGCTTCTGCTTGATGTAGTGCCGAGCCATGCTCGGCAGGGGCATTACCAGCAATCCTCCCTGCTTTTGCAGGAGCGGCATAAGCCGCGAAGCCAATAGCGATGAGGCCACCGGCATCCGCGAGCAACCTGATGGATTGTCAGCTTCGCGGCTTACGCCGCTCCCACAGAATCCAGAGCAGAAGCCCGGCCAATGACCGGGCTTCTGCGTTGAGGTAGTGCCGAGCCATGCTCGGCAGGGGCATTACCAGCAATCCTCCCTGCTTTTGCAGGAGCGGCATAAGCCGCGAAACCAGAAGCAATGAAACCACCGGCATCCCCGCAATCTGATGGATCACCAGCTTCGCGGCTTACGCCGCTCCTACAGAATCCAGAGCAGAAGCCCGGCCTATGGCCGGGCTCCTGCGT